>NZ_DFQK01000009.1:90256-142546 GCF_002377745.1 Exiguobacterium sp. UBA3491 | reverse complement strand
TTAAGTTAACTAGTTAACTTAAAGGAGTATAGCGGATTCTTTACTTCTTTGGCAAGTAGAAATCAAGAAGTAGTTTCAAAAAACGTCGTGAATCGTACCTGATCAGGTGTTCCAGTCAAAGTAGTCTTTAAATCTAATCGATCCATGATTTGGTGTACCAAATATAGTCCGAGACCACTACCGCCATGAATTCGATTTCGCGATTGTTCGGCGCGTGTAAGGGGGTGGAACCAAGCGGCAGTATCACTTGAATCTTGAATAGTCGGTGAGTTCGTAATCGTTAGCACCACACCATTTTGTTTTCCGGTCGTCTCGATTAGAATCGTTCCACCCGGAGCCGTATACGATATGGCATTCATTAATACGTTATGAAAAGCGCGCTCCAACAAGTGACGATCCGTGTTAACGTTCCAGTCTCCTTTAGGTGAGATCACACGTAATTGCTGATCATGAATAAGTTGTCCGAATTGATCGAGTTGTTGTTCGAGTAACAGACGAAGATTCGTTTCCTCGAAATGAAGTGCCATTTGTTCGACACGGGCGACTTCGAGCAACGATGCAATTAGACGTTCCATATTTTCAATCACCTGACTAGCACGCTCCAAATAGTAATCACGGTCTCGGTAGACTCCGAGATTCAAGAGCATCCCTTCGACTTGACCCTTGATGATCGTAACAGGTGTTTTTAACTCATGTGAGATAGCGAGGAATAGCTGTCTTCGTTCTGCATCACGTATTCGATCTTTTTCCGCTTCAAGACGAAGGCGTTCATTGGAGGCTTGTAAAGAATCCATCGTCGCCTCGAGTGTGGTGGCGAGTTGATTGATATTTCTTGATAGATCACCCAGTTCATCCGTTGAGTGATGATGGGTTCGGACAGCAAAGTTTAAATTCGCTAACTCCTTCGTCGCTTGATTGATGGAGATCAGCGGTCGAGAAATGGTACGTGAATAAAGATAGGCAGCAAGACCGGCTAATAATAGAAGCGGAAAAACGATATAAGGAGCTAGTTTCAACAAGACGGCTTTCACTTCATCAATCGGTTGAATCATTTGATCCGCATCGAGAGTAACCGTTTGACTGTTCAGTTGAAGTGGAAGGGAGGCTTGGATCGTTCCGGTAGGAGAGTTATCGGTAGTGCGACGAATCGGTCCGCGACCAAAATCGGGTGCATATAAGAGTTGATCGTCCTCCGTCCACAGTGAAAAACGAATCCCTTTGTCTGTCAGTTGATCAAGCAATGGGATGAGTTCTTCGATTGAACGATCTTTACTTTTTAGTTTAATAGATGCCATCGTCGAGTGAAATTGTTCTTCTCGATAGGACTGATAGTACGAAGGCAACGAGGCATATAGAAAACCAACCGTCGAGAGGACAGCTACGATGAGTAAGCTCATCGTTAAAAAAAATAGTTTAGCAGTGATTCCTTGACGTTTAGCTAGGTGCTTCAAGCTTATAGCCAACTCCTTTTACTGTTTGAATATAAGGTACGTTTATTTTTTTTCGTAGGTTTTTAATATGTGTATCCAAGAATCGTGTATCGCCAAGGGCATCAAACCCCCAAAGTTGCTGAATCAGCTGTTCTCGTTCGAGTACACGGCCGGGATGTTCGAGTAATAAATGAAGAATTTGAAATTCCTTAAGTGTTAATGTCGTCGGATTTCCAGAAACGTATACGTTATAGCTTGATGGAAAAAGGGTAATCTCTCGAAATGAGAGTGATTCTGCTTCATTCGATTGAATGCGCCTGATAACGGCTTCGATCCGTCTAAGTAAGATGCGAAGGGAAAATGGTTTTGCGATGTAATCATCGATTCCGAGATCAAATCCTTTCACCTGGTTTTCCTCATCTTGCAAAGCGGTTAAAAAAATAATCGGCGTTTGTGATTCTTTACGAATGTCGCGTGCAACCTCAAAACCATCGAAGAAAGGCATCATGATATCTAAGATGATTAAATCGAAAGAGCCCGATCGGTAAAGTTGTAAGGCTTCCATGCCGTTTGCCGCGCTAGATACAATGTATCCATTGGAGTTCAATAATTCTGTTAGTAGTTCCCTGATATCGTATTCATCTTCTGCGATCAAAATATGTGTCATATCATTCACCTCATTGTTAGTTGTAACATATTCATCTGAAGTTTAGCTGAAGATAAACAATTGATACATCGAGTCATTTATATTAGACCAAATAAAGCAAATCTTGAGACAAGGAAGGGAAGCAAACATCATGAAGCCCTGTTCGAAATCCTTAGCATCATTAGTATCACTTTTTAACTTACGAACAGATTCAAATCCGATAGTTACGAGTATTGAGACAGACTCACGAAACGTAATACCAGGAAGTCTGTTTATTTGTGTTCGCGGCTACACGGTAGATGGTCATCGATATGCTAGAGAAGCGGAACGTAATGGAGCAGTTGCGATTTTAGCGGAAGAAGCATTAAGTGATGTAACGATTCCTGTTATTCTCATCGAAAATACAAAGGCAGCTGCCGGGAAGGTAGCAGACTTTTTTTATGATCATCCGAGTCAAAAAATGCGTGTCTATGGTGTAACGGGAACGAACGGAAAAACGACGACGACAAAATTGGCGTATGATCTCTTTCGTGCAACAGGCATAAAAGCCGGCATGATTAGCACGGTCGGTGCACGAATTGATGAGGAACTCATTGAGACACCGAATACGACGCCTGAAGCGATCATCTTACATCGACTGTTGTATGAAATGGTTGAAAAAGGCGTGACGGATTGCATCATTGAAGTGTCTTCTCATGCATTAGCTGAAGGTCGAGTCGAAGGAGTGTCTTTCCACTCGGCAGCATTTACGAACCTGACGCATGATCATCTGGATTATCACCATTCAATGGAGGATTACGCCAAGACGAAAGCGTTGTTATTTCAACAAGTCGCTGCGTCAAATGGTCGGACCATCGTCTTGAATCGAGAAGATGGTTGGAGCCGCGTCATGCGAGAAGCTGCGCCTTTACAACCCGTCATCTGGTATACGACACAACCACACCGGACGTCACAAATCGCGGTCGAATGGTTGACGGACACCGTCAATGTGCGGATCGACGAGACGACGACGCGTGTGCCGACAGCTTTACTAGGTGAATTCAATGCAGCGAATTTAGCAGCGGCGATGGGATTATTGCGGGCAGGTGATGCCAATCTCTATGCTTTGATTCGTCACATTCCAGAACTGGAATTGCCGAAAGGACGACTTGAACGACTGGACTGGGCACCTTGTGAGATTTATATCGATTATGCCCATACACCGGATGGTCTAGAAAAATGTTTACAGGCACTCACTTTTTCCGGAGAATCGCTATCGGTCGTTTTAAGTGCAGCTGGAGAGCGTGATCGAACGAAACGAGCGGAAATGGGGCGGATTGCAAGTAAATATTGTGAACACATCATCGCAACGGTCCATGATGCGAGGACAGAGGATCCGGATCGAATCATCGAAGAGCTAATCGTTGATATTCCACGTGAACATTTAGTAGGTTGTCATACATCCCGTCACGAAGCGCTCGTACAAGCAGCGCATCTGGCGCACGAAGGAAAACGCATCGTCATCGTCGGGAAAGGTCATGATGAGGTAGAACGAATCGGTACAAAAACGATTCCTTTTAATGAAAAACACATACTTCTTGCGGAATTAGAACGACTGTCTGAAGGGGAGTCCGTCATTTAAAAAAACCGACCATTCCGTTAAGGTCATGGTCGGTTTCGTTTCGCAGCTAGTTGTTGTGCCTTTTTCGTATTCGCAAAATGGGCTTTCGTCCAGTCACGCAGTTTGTCAGCTCCATAACGTAAAATCAGTGAGGCGGCGACTTGATCGACCTTGGCACCAGCACCTTTCGGAATGACGACACCTGTTGTTTCACTCAACTTGTCCATCTCCTTCAAAAAGATGGCGCGAGCAATGATCGAGGAGGCAGCGACAGCGACATGGAGTTGTTCCGCCTTGGTCGAGAAGTAGACATTTTCTCGAACGGGATTGACGACACCAGCTAGGTGTTTATAATAGACACTTTTTTCGGCGAACTGATCAATCAAGATCGCTTCTGGTTTCGTCTCCAGTTGGTCAAGAAGCCGCTCGATTACATCATTATGCATCAGGGCAGTCATCTTTCCTTGAGTCATCGACCGTTGCATCTGATTGTATTCTGGATTGTGTAGGATACGATATGTGTACGGAATGACAGCATGGAGATCGCGAGCAATTCGACGAATCTCGATATCGTTCAAATGTTTGGAGTCTCGGACACCGAGTTCGTGAAGAAGTGCGATCTGCTTTCGATCAACAAAGGAAGCGGCGACGACGAGTGGACCGAAGAAATCGCCTTTCCCGACTTCGTCACTACCAACGACGGACCATTCCGAAAAACCATTCGGTAACGTTGAAACAAGTGGTTCTTTCGACTTAGTCGGCGAAGCCGTACCGAAACGTGTAGCGATAGCTTCGGCTTGCGGTCCTTGAAACATCACTTTTCCAGAATTATAAATCGTGATGACACAACCAGGAATCTTGGCAGCAAAACGGGCATACGGAGGAGACTTCGTCTCGTTCTTTTTGAAGTTCTGTATGACTAAGTCCTGTTTTTCTTTAGATAAGCGTAAAACGGTCGTTCCCATAGGATAACCTCCCTTTCCGGGATTAAGCATACCATCCTTAAGACCGATGGGGGACTTCTTTTCCTAAAACGAAAATGATGGTACTATATGAAAGAAGCAAAGTATGAGGAGGACAGAAAAATGGCTGATTCAGAAGGGTTGAACCGGACGACGATTCATATCGCAGGCAATGATTATACGATTGTCGGAACGGAGTCGCCAGAACACGTACGCGAAGTGGGTCTCCTCGTAGATACGAAGATTCGAGAAATCCGAGAACAAGCACCACAACTCGACGTTCGTCAAATCGCCGTCCTAGCGGCGCTTAATATTGGTAGTGATTATGTAAAAATTAAAAAGAATTTGGGTGAACTATAAACTATGATTTCTCTCGTTATCTTATTACTTCTCGCCGTAGGTGTCATGACAGGGGTCCGAAGGGGAGTTGTGTTGCAGGCCGGTCATTTGCTCAGTCTGATCATTTCCTTCATCGTTGCACTGTCGTTCTATGAGGAACTGGCTACGAAATTCCGATTGTGGGTACCATATCCGTCTACACTGGATGATGCGGGAATCGATTTGACGATGTTCGCGATTCCAAGTTCAGCACGACTCGATGAGGTGTTCTACAAAGCCTTTTGGTTCGTCGTCCTGTTCTTCGGTACAAAAATCATCTTATCGATCTTATTGTCGATGTTTGATTCGGTGACGAATGTCCCGATTCTAAAACAAGTCAAAGGGTTGTTAGGTGGCGTCTTTGGTTTCATCGAGATGTACATCTTCATCTTCCTGCTCTTGTTCTTAGCGGCATTCGTTCCAATCCAATCGATACAGGATGCGATCGCGGATTCGAGTTTAGCAAGCTTCATTATCCAGCATACCCCGCTTCTTGCGAACTGGCTGATGGATCAAGTTGGATTGATAAAATAAACAGGCTCCCACGATTGGGAGCTTTTTTTGAGGGGAGAACTGCACATGCGTACGATTCAAGATGCGATGCGTCATTTGGAACGGATATCGGTCTACCTAGAGGTCAAAGGGGAAAATCCATTTAAGATTAATGCTTTTCGGAAAGCAGCAAGTATTCTCGAAGCATCCGATGCTGACTTCATGGCGATTGAGGATTTCACGGCGATGAAGGGGATCGGGAAAGGAACGGCTGCTGTTCTAGAGGAATATCGTGAAACGGGAACGAGCACGGCACTGACAGAACTCGAACAAGAAGTGCCAGAAGGATTGATCGCCTTATTGAAGATTCCGGGTCTTGGTGGGAAAAAGCTCGCTAAACTGCATGAAGTTGGCGTCATTGATGCAGATTCCTTTGCAGAGAAATTAGCAGATGGTACAGTCGAAGCGATGCCTGGATTCGGCAAGAAGACGGTCGAGAAGTACGTTAAAGCACTTGAAACGTTTGAAACACGACCGGAGCGATTACCATACGGTGTCATGCGAAAGATCGTCGCTGAATTGAATCAGACACTTGCATCGTTTGATGCAATCATTCGTTTTGAAGTTGGAGGAAGTTTCCGTCGAGCAGAAGAGACGTGTAAGGATCTTGATTTCATTCTATCAACGAATGAACCGGAACGAATCAAGGAGCAGCTTCTAGAACTGTCGCTCATCGATGAAGTCATCGCAGCTGGCAGCACGAAAGTATCGCTCATCTTAAAACGAGACGTTCATTATATCGCGGTTGATTTCCGAATCGTGGATGATGCGGCGTATGCATCCACATTACATCACTTTACGGGTTCGAAGGATCACAACGTCCGGATGCGCCAACTCGCAAAAGAGCGAGGAGAGAGTATTTCTGAATATGGTGTCGAGACCGAGCAAGGATTAGTGCAACCGAACACAGAAGAAGAATTGTTTGCGCGATATGATTTACCGTTCATCGCGCCTGAATTACGAGCGGGACGTCATGAATTCGAGCAAGATTTATCACGTCTCTTGACGGAACAAGATATTCAAGCCGATGTGCATATGCATACGACATGGTCAGATGGTACGTTGTCTGTTGAAGAACTAGTCGATGCCTGTGCTGCACGCGGATATACATGGATGGCGATCACGGATCATAGTAAATATATGAAATTCGTCAATGGATTAACGGAAGAACGTCTGCGTGCACAACGTATTGAAATCGAAGCGGCACGCGAGAAACATCCCGATATGACAATTTTATGCGGTGTCGAGATGGATATCTTGCCCGATGGATCACTTGATTATGAAGATGAGTTCTTAAAAGAAATGGACTATGTCATCGCCTCGATCCACTCGAAGTTCGATCAGACGGAAGAAGAGATCATGCAGCGGCTCGAGAATGCTTGTCGTAATCCTTATGTTTCCTTGATTGCTCATCCGACGGGACGAATCATTGGAAGACGAGAAGGATACGCCGTCAATGTCGATCGATTGATCGAACTAGCAGCGGAGACAGGAACAGCGCTTGAGATGAACGCGAATCCAGCACGTTTTGATTTAACAGCAAGTTCGCTTGCGAAAGCGAAGGCTGCCGGCGTAAAGATTTTAATTAATACGGATACACACCGACCAGAAATGTTAGAAGATATGAAACTTGGAGTCCTCCATGCTCGTAAAGCTTATTTGGAGGCGTCTGATGTCATCAATACGTGGTCTGCTGAAGAAGCACTCGAATTCTTCGGTCGAAAACGTTTAGGAGTGGATTAAATGAATGCCAACGCATTACGCGTTTTAGAATATGAGAAGTTAAAAGAAAACATGCTCGCCTTCACGGCTAGTTCACTCGGAGCACAGTTCGTCCGGGCAATGCGTCCGGCGGAAGACTTCGAGCAGGTCAAGGAACTGTTAGCTGTCACGACGGAAGCAACGACGGTCTACCGGTTGCGTGACCGTTATCCGTTCGGTGGATTGACGGACGTCCGAAGTGAAGTGAAACGAGCAGAAATTGGTTCGGTCCTCTCGACGAGTGAACTTCTAGCCGTCGCAGACGTCGTCTACTCGGGACGTCAAGTGAAGGCATTCCAAGAACGGCTACACGAAGACCATGCGGATCTACGATTACCGCGCCTTGATAGTCGAATCGAGCAAATCACGAAGCTCGTCGAGATCGAACAGGGGATTCGCCATGCCATCGACGATCAAGGGACTGTCCAAGACTCAGCGAGTGATAAATTACGAGCGTTACGCAGTCAGTTACGCTCGCTCGAAGGACAAGTTCGTTCGAAAATCGATAACGTCTTACGTAGTAAAGCGAAGATGCTGTCTGACGCCATCGTGACGATGCGAAACGATCGTTATTGTGTACCGGTCAAACAAGAATATCGTCAAGCGTTCGGCGGAATCGTCCATGATCAGTCCGCTTCTGGAGCAACGTTGTTCATCGAACCGCAAGCTGTCGTCTCTGCGAACAACGAAATTCAAGAAGCGCGTTTGAAAGAACGGGCGGAAATCGAACGAATTCTTGCACAACTATCGGCACTTGTCGGTAGCGTTGGTGATTCGCTACGCATCAATCTGGATGTATTAGCAGAACTTGATTTCATCATGGCAAAAGCATTATACGGTCATCAAATTGGAGCGGTCGAGCCACGCTTGAACGAAAACCGCCATATCATTCTGAAGGAAGCACGGCATCCGTTCATCCCGAAAGAGGAAGTCGTACCAATTACCGTATCACTGGGTGGGGATTTTACGTCACTCGTCATCACCGGTCCGAACACCGGCGGTAAGACAGTTACCTTAAAGACGATCGGTCTTTTGCAATTGATGGTGCAATCAGGACTATACGTGCCAGCTGCAGATGAGACGGAACTCAGTGTCTTCGATGCGATTTATGCCGATATCGGGGATGAACAGTCGATCGAACAAAACTTATCGACGTTTAGTTCGCACATGACGAACATCGTCTCGATGATGGAAAAAATCGATTTTATGAGTCTAGTGCTGTTCGATGAGTTAGGTGCGGGAACGGATCCGACAGAAGGGGCTGCCCTTGCAATCGCAATTCTTGATGAAGTGAAGCGACGCGGCGCACGTGTGGCAGCGACGACACACTATTCAGAATTAAAGGCTTACGGCTATAACCGAGAAGGGGTCGTCAATGCGTCGATGGAATTCGATGTCGAATCACTCAGTCCGACCTATCGCTTACTCATCGGTGTACCTGGACGCTCGAATGCGTTCGAGATTTCAAAACGTCTTGGACTCGAAGACCGGATCATCGACGCGGCACGTGGTCAGATCGGTAGCGACGCACAGTCTGTCGAGACGATGATCGAACGATTAGAAGAAGCGAAACAGCGGGCTGAAACGTTAGAGGCACAGTTGTTAGAAGAGAAAAAACGACTTGTCGAAGAGAGAGAGCAGTTCGAGCAAGAACAAGCTGAGATCCAGGAAGAGAAAAACGAAATTCTGGCAAAAGCGGAAGAAAAAGCAGCACGTGCGGTCGAACGCGCTCAAAAAGAAGCAGAAGGCGTCATCAAACGTCTGAAGGAATTACGAGACGCTGGTGCCGTCAAAGAGCATGAACTGATCGAGGCGCGGAAGCGACTCGAAGACGCGAAGCCGAGTCTGCAAGAGAAGCGGATCGCTAAAGTAAAAGCAAAATACGACCAAACGCCGCGATTTGATAAAGGCGAAGAAGTTAAAGTCACGACTTTCAATCAAAAAGGCTACATTATCAACCAACAGGCGAACGGCGAGTATACCGTCCAAGTGGGCATCATGAAGGTGAACGTCAAACCGGAAGATCTCGCGAAGATTGGCAGTACACCAAAACGTCCACAAACGAAAGGGCGCTCTGGTGGAACGAGTGTGACGAAACAATCGGCGCCTTCGGCTGAACTGGATTTACGTGGCGTGCGTGTCGAAGAAGGGTTGTCGAAGCTCGAACGCTTCATGGACCAAGCCTTGTTATCGAATTACGACCACATCCGTGTCATTCATGGCTTGGGTACGGGAGCGATGCGACAAGGTGTTCAAGAATTCTTGAAAGGTCATCGTCACGTCAAAGGTCACCGGTTAGGTGGTCAAGGTGAAGGCGGACACGGTGTGACGATCATCGAACTGAAATGAGGAAAGCAAGATGAACATTTTTGAGAACGTCTATGTCTATACGACAGCGCTCTATTCGGTCGCGGGATTACTGATCATTTTGGGGCTTGCACTTTTTGAGTTGACAACCCGGTATAAAAACTGGGAACATATCAAGAGTGGCAACATCGCCGTTGCGTTAGCAACAGGTGGAAAAATCATCGGACTCGCCAATATCGTTCATTTCGCTGTCCAAGGGGAAGAACGAGTCGGGTCGATATTTCTTGAAAGTGCCTTTGGCTTCTTATTGTTGATATCGACATATTGGATCTTTGAATTCCTGACACCGAATTTGCCGGTAGACCGTGAAATCGAGAATGGCAACATTGCTGTCGGTATCATTTCATGCGCTTTATCGATCGGCATGTCCTACGTCATCGGATCAGCGTTAGTGGGGTGAATCCGTGTTAGAACGTTTAGCGAAAATCATGTTCGGGGTTTCGATCGCCTTTTTGGTTGTCGGTATCCTTTGGATTGTATTTAATTAAAAGAACCGGTCTTACCGTGTGATCATTCCGTACTGACATCGTTTCAGTACGGAATTTTTATTGAGCCACGCCTAATCAAAAAAGGAGGAACGCATATGAACGTACGAAAAACATCAACAACGACAGAAACGAGACGCCGTGCTTTTGAGGCGATGCAATTGATTTCTTGGAAGGACATCTTCTGGGTTATCATCGGGTCGTCGATTCTCGCCTTTGGAATCAACTACTTTACGATTCCAAATGATCTCTCAGAAGGTGGATTGATTGGGATCACGGTCATTTTCTATTATCTTTACGGTTGGGATACGGGACTTGTCTCCTTGCTTGCGAACGCTTTGCTGTTCGTTGTCGGTTATCGATTCCTTAGCCGGAAGACGATGCTTTACTCAGTCATCTCAGTCGCCGTCACATCGTTTGTCCTCTCTTCGACAGCAAACCTTGCGACATCATCGGATAGCCGTTTGATTGGAACGGTCTATGCGGGTATTTTGATTGGTGTCGGAATCGGACTCGTCATTCGTGCGGGAGGAACGACGGGCGGTGGTGTCATCATCGCTCGACTGATGAATAAATACTTGAATCTCAGTATCGCAGTCTCGATGTTCATCATCGATGTCGCCGTTGTCGGTGCGTCAGGTTTTCTATTTGGAGAAGAGACGATGCTGTACACGTTAATTGCGATCATCATCGGTTCGTATTTGATTGATCTCGTCAGCGAAGGATTGAACGTCCGCGAAGCGGTCACGATCATTAGCCATCGCCAAGAAGAAATCGCGACGATCCTGACGGAGACGCTCGGACGTAGCGCGACTGTCATCCACAGTCATGGTCATTTCACGAAACAAAAGAATGACATGTTGTATATGATCGTCGATAAACGACAACTGGCACCGTTGAAACAAATCGTCGAAGCAGCGGATCCCCGCGCCTTCGTCGTCATTCATAAAGTGCGAGAAGTCATCGGGGAAGGATTCACATATCCCTCCCGGTAATATGGATTCAAAAGTAGCACCGCTCTTTTTCGGAAATCGAGAAAGGGAGGTGCTGCTTTTTTAGTATTAAAATTTTGATTGAAAAAACCAAAAAACAAGCAGATTCAATTTCTTTTTTGGGATTTTACTGGCATGTCGAATTCAAATCAACGTATAATGAAAATGAATAGTAATTCATTATCAGGGAGGGAAACGTATGGAATCCGTTTGGTTATCTGATTATCCAAAGCAAGTACCCGTATCGATTGATTATCGAGAAATACCTCTTTATCAGGCACTTGATGAGGCAGCGACTGATTTTCCAGAACAACGTGCCTTAAGTTTCTTAGGGAAACGTATGACGTTTCGTGAAGTGTGCGACGAAGCACATGCACTCGGAAGTTTACTTCAAGAGCATGGCCTCAAAAAAGGAGATCGTGTCGGACTGATGTTACCGAACTGTCCCCAGTATATGATCAGTTATTATGCTGTCCTCTATGCTGGTGGAATCGTCGTGCAGGTGAATCCGCTCTATACGGACCGTGAACTCGAACAGATCCTCATCGATTCAGGTGCACATCTGCTCGTAACCCTCGACCTACTTTATCCGAAAGCATCTCGCGTCAAAGCGGCGACGGAACTCAAAACGGTCGTGACAACAAGCATCGCGGATTACCTTCCCTTCCCTAAAAATAAACTGTATCCCATTAAAGCACGGAAAGATAACAACATCATCATCGATACGACGGGTTCGATTCCATTTTTATCGCTACGTGGTTATGAACCGATTACACCGATTGCGATTCAACCGAAAGAAGATGTCGCGGTTCTTCAGTATACGGGTGGAACGACAGGTGCTCCAAAAGGTGTCATGCTGACGCACTATAACCTGAGTGCGAATGTCGAGCAAATCGACAAATGGTTTTATAAATATGAGCGGGGAGATGGACGAAAACTGTTAGCTGTCGTTCCGTATTTCCATGTCTATGGCATGACATGTAACCTCAATTTCGGTATTTTTAATGCCTATGAGCAAATCATCGTTCCGAAATTCGACATCGAACAAGTATTGAAAACGATTCATAAGGAAAAACCCAATCTGTTCCCTGGTGCACCGACGATGTATGTCGGTCTGTTGAACCATCCGAAGCTAAAGAAATATGATCTGTCTTCAATCGAAGCTTGTATTTCAGGTTCAGCTCCACTGCCGGTCGAAGTCCAGGAAAAATTCGAAGCATTAACGGGCGGACGAATCGTTGAAGGATATGGTTTGTCTGAGACGAGTCCAGTGACGCATACGAACTGTATCTGGGATCGCCGGATTCCTGGAACGGTTGGTATTCCGGTACCCGATACGCAAGCGAAAATCGTCCAAGCGGATGGAGAGACACCCGCAACTCCTGGTGAGATCGGTGAGATCATCGTCACAGGTCCGCAAGTCATGAAAGGATACTGGAAACGACCAGAAGAGACGCAAGCTGTTCTTCGAAACGGTTGGTTGCACACGGGAGACCTTGGTTATATCGGCCAAGATCATTACTTCCGGATCGTCGATCGGAAAAAGGATTTAATCATTGCTTCCGGATTTAATATTTATCCACGTGAAGTCGAAGAAATCTTGTACGAGCATCCGGCCGTCAAGGAAGCCGTCGTCATCGGTGTTCCGGATGCCTATCGTGGAGAGACCGTCAAGGCGTTCATCGTCGTCAAGGATGAGATGACGGTCACAGAAGAAGAGCTTGATCAATTCTGTCGTAAACAGTTAGCGTCATTTAAAGTGCCAAAGCAGTACGAATTCCGACAAGAGTTACCGAAGACGTTCGTCGGGAAGATTCTCCGCCGTGTTCTTGTTGAAGAAGAACGTGCCAAACAACTCGAAGAAAGCAGTTGACAGGACGAAATGACATGATAGAATAAATATGAATGAACCATCATTCATTTTATGCGTTAGGAGATAGTGGAATGAAACGAACAATGTCAAAGAGTGACCGCATCATTGATGCCGCCGTAAAAGTCATCGCTAAAAACGGCTACCATGGAGCGAAGGTGACCGCCATCGCAAAGGAAGCCGGTGTTGCGGATGGAACGATCTATCTGTACTTCAAGAATAAAGAACACCTACTGATTTCGCTATTCCAAGCGAAAATGGGAAGCTTCATCGAATATTCCGAAGGACAAATCGCGAATCACACGTCAGCGACGGAACAATTGGCCGCATTGATCGAGGCACACCTTGAGCAATTATCCGTCGATTATGATTTGGCTGTCGTCACGCAAATCGAGCTACGTCAATCCAACCAAGACATGCGCCAAAACATTGCCGCCGTCTTGAAACCGTATCTGCATCTGATTGACCGTGTCATCAAGCACGGGATGACGACAGGCGAGTTTTCAAACGAACTCGATTATCGATTAGCGCGTCAGATGATCTTCGGAACAATCGATGAGGTCGTGACGAGCTGGATGGCAAGTGGATTCAAATATGAGTTGCTTGAGACACGCGACGGGATCCATCGGATGTTGATCAAAGGGCTGAGTTAAGCCCTTTTCATGACAACAATCATGTAAGCGGATACAAAGAATGATGGTGAATAGACGACAAGGGGGAGCATGAGATGGAAATCTATGTACTGTTGAAACGCACATTCGATACGGAAGAAGCAATCCAACTCGAGAATGGTCAAATCGATGAGGATGGCGCTGAGTTCATCATTAACCCGTACGATGAATATGCGGTAGAAGAAGCGATTCGTGTCCGTGATGCACAAGGGGGAACGGTGACGGTCGTGACGGTCGGACCGGAAGATGCGGACAAAGAATTACGAACAGCACTCGCAATGGGAGCGGACCAAGCAGTTCGCATCTCGATTGAAGATGATATCGAAGAGGCAGATCATTTCACGATTTCTGAAGTGCTCGCTGGTTATTTAAAGGAACAGACAGTTGATCTCGTCATCGCTGGAAACGTCGCAGTTGATGGCGGAAGTGGTCAAGTGGCACCACGCGTCGCAGAATTGCTCGATATTCCTTACGTGACGACGATCACGAAACTAGAGCTCGACGGTACGAAAGCTGTCGTCACACGCGACGCTGAAGGGGATACAGAAACGATTGAAACAACACTTCCGTTACTCGTCACTGCGCAGCAAGGGTTGAACGAACCACGTTACCCAAGTCTTCCGGGGATCATGAAAGCGAAGAAGAAGCCGCTTGAAGAACTCGAACTCGATGATCTCGAACTCGATGAAGATGAACTCGCACCACGTCTAGAGACGATCGAACGTTTCTTACCACCGAACAAAGCAGCCGGTAAGGTCCTTGAAGGTGAACTGAACGAGCAAGTCGCACAGCTCGCATCATTATTACGCAACGAAGCAAAAGTGGTCTAAGGGGGAGAAACGAATGACAAAAGCATTAGTACTCGCAGAATCACGGGATGGCAGTTTACGGAATGTGTCGTTTGAGGCTATCGCAGCAGCGCGACGTGTCGCAGACGAAGTCATCGCAGTCCTGATTGGACACGATGTCGCTAAGGATGCCGACGTACTAGCGTCACGCGGAGCGGATCAAGTCCTCGTCGTCGAGGATGAGCGTCTTCTACACTACACGCCAGACGGTTATGGACAAGTCTTCCTTGAGTTGATGAATCGGACGTCACCTGACGTGCTCGTCTTCGGTCATACGTCGCTCGGCAAGGATCTATCACCGAAGATCGCGGCAAAACTGCAAGCTGGTCTAATCAGTGATGTGACGGCGATTGAAGGGGAAGGTGCGGAAGCAACGTTCATCCGACCGATCTATTCAGGGAAAGCATTCGAGAAAGTCAAAGTCGCAGAAGGCAAGACACTCTTTACGGTCCGTCCGAATAACATCGATCCGCTCGAAACGGGGAGTTCACAAGGCACGGTCGAGTCGGTCACAGTCGAGCTGAAGGATTTACGGACGATCGTCGCAGACATCGTACGTAAAGCAACAGGTGGTGTTGATTTATCAGAGGCAAAAGTCATCGTTGCGGGTGGACGCGGTGTCAAGAGCTCAGACGGCTTCGCACCGTTACAAGAACTAGCGGATGTTCTCGGAGGAGCAGTTGGTGCTTCGCGTGGTGCTTGTGATGCGGATTACTGCGATTATGCACTTCAAATCGGTCAGACGGGGAAAGTCGTTACACCAGACTTGTATATCGCGTGCGGGATCTCGGGTGCGATTCAACACTTAGCGGGGATGTCGAATGCAAAAGTGATCGTTGCGATCAATAAGGATCCAGAAGCGAATATCTTCTCTGTCGCGGACTACGGGATCGTCGGAGATTTGTTTGACGTCGTGCCGTTATTGACAGCTGAATTCAAAAAAATGCTTGTTCACGGATGAGTGAATGTACCGGTGCCATGCAGATGGTACCGGTATTTTTTTTACGAATTCTTCACGTGAGCAGTTTCGTTTGTTGGAAGAGACTGCTATGATATACTCGAATCAATAAAGAGATCACCCATTTTTTTACCGGGTTGATCTACTCATTAGGAGGTTATGATCAATGGCAATCGTACACGCAACTAGCCAATCATTTAAAGAAGAAACACAAGAAGGACTCGTTCTTGTTGATTTTTGGGCAACATGGTGTGGACCATGTCGTATGCTCGCACCAGTTCTTGAAGAACTCGATGCTGACATGCAAGATGTAAAAATCGTTAAAGTTGACGTGGATGCAAACCCAGAAGTAGCTGGAGCATTCCAAGTTCAAAGTATCCCGACACTCGTTCTCTTCAAAGATGGACAACCTGTCAACAAAACGATGGGCTTCATGCCAAAAGACGCACTTAAAGAATTCGTTGAAACATCTAACTAATTCTTTCCTGCATATTAAAACAGACCGTTCTGCACAGGCAGAACGGTCTGTTTTTTAGATTACATTGGCGTACAAAGTTCGATGAGGTGACCATCGGGGTCGAGGACATAGGCGACGACTTGCCCCCATGGTTTTTTAACAGGAGCAAGGACGGTCTCATATCCTGCCTCCACCACCTTCTGAAAAAGAGTCGGGACGTCATCCGTGACGAAACCAATCTCTAACGTCTGATGCGCTTTTCCGCTTGGGATCGTGTAATCCGGAATCAACTGTTGCACGTCTTCACGCGTATTGAAGGCGAGTGTCGTCTGACCGGTCTCGAACTCGATGTAGCTCCCGTGCTCCGCCTTGACGGATAGTCCAAGGACGTCTCGATAGAATGTCAGCGTCTGTGCAGTATCTTCAACGTATAAAATCGTATAGCCGTATTGAATCATCAAAAAGCCTCCTATCAATCCTCGAATAACGAAGCGATATCTGAAGCCGGTGTCGGGTAAGCGAATCCAGTCTGTTGCATCGAAGTACTTGGAATCCGGTGTTGCATCGCAAACGAGAAATAGTTTGCTAGTTCCGCTGCATTGACACCGATGAAGTGTGCGCCGAGTACTTGATCATCTTCCCCGACGAGCACTTTCGCCCGAGCGAAACTGTCTTTGATCCGTGCGTTCGTTTGCCAGGAGGACGTATCAATCAAGCGACCACGGTAAGGAATACCTGCTTTTTTCAAAGCAGCTTCCGTCTCACCGACAAGGGCGAGGTTCGGAGCAGTGAATACGACGCTAGGTACAGGGAGCAGCTCCAGTTTCCGGTTGTTCCCTTCGAGCATGTTGTCGGCAGCGAGTCGTCCTTCTGTTCCGGCAAACGGTGTCAACGCCGGATTCCCGCTGACAGCAACATCTCCTGCGGCATAGATATGTTCGACGGAAGACTGGAGATACGCATTGACATGAATTCCTTTTTCGTTATGCGAAACGCCGATGGCTTCGAGACCAAGTTGATCAATACTTGCGACACGTCCAGTCGCATTCAAGACGACATCCGTCTTCAACACATCACCGTTCGATAAACGAAGGGAATCCTCTTCGTAAGCGACGACTTCTGCCTCTTTGATGATCGAGATGCCAAGTGCTCGTGTGGCGTCGAGTAAGACATCGACGAGTTCACTTTCGAATTGTTTTAAAGGATCAGATCGTAAGACGATCGTCACGTCTGCACCAGCAATCCGAGCAAGATGCGCGAACTCGAACGAGATGTACCCGCCACCAATACAGACGAGTCGACGTGGTAGATCCTTTAGTTCTAAAAATTCATTACTCGTTATAAAACGTTCACTACCGGGTACAGTTAATTCGCGAGGTCGTAGACCGGTTGCGATTAAAAACTGTTTCCCTTCGATTTCTTCTTCACCAATTCGAAGACGATGTGAAGAGACGAAGCGGGGTTCGCCGTGGAAATAGTCGATGTCCGCTTCCGCGTACCGCTTTCGTGTCTGCTCCGGGATGGCGCGCGTGTATTCATTCTTGCGCTCCATCAACTGGCGCCAATCGATTGAAATTAATCCCTTTACGCCATATCCGAGCAATCGCTCGACAGCGTCTTTCGTCTCACTACCCGTCAGTAAGATTTTTTTTGCGTCACATCCACGTTGTGCGCATGTGCCACCTGGAGTGAAGTTTTCCACGATGGCAACACGTAGTCCTTTTTCAGCGAATTTATAAGCCGCTTGATTTCCAGCGGAACCTGTTCCGATCACAATGCAATCATATGTACGCATTTTTCATCCTCCGTATGTCATAATCAATGTATGGTATTTACCCGAACGAATAAAACTAAAAACGGTGAAAGGAGACATTTATTTGGGACATCAAGAACATATCAAAGCGAAACTATCCCTTTTGCCGGATGAGCCAGGATGTTATCTGCACAAAAATGAATTCGGTGAAGTCATCTATGTCGGAAAAGCAAAAAATCTCAAGAATCGTGTCCGTTCCTATTTCACGGGAGCACATGATATTAAGACAGAACGCCTCGTCGCGGAAGTCCGTGACTTCGAATACATCATCACAGCGAGTGAACTAGAAGCGTTATTGCTTGAGATGACGCTAATTAAGAAACATGATCCGAAATATAACATCATGTTGAAGGATGATAAATCCTACCCTTACCTGAAGATTACGAATGAGACCTATCCGCGCTTGATCACGACGCGTAAGTTGAAGAAGGATGGCGGTCATTATTTTGGTCCTTATCCGAATGCCTATGCGGCAAACGAAACGAAACGTCTGTTAGATCGTTTATATCCGCTGCGCAAATGCCAGCCGATGCCGAAAAAACTTTGTCTCTATTATCATATTGGTCAATGTCTCGGTCCATGCGAAATCCCGAATCTCGAGTCGGAACAAAAAGCGCTCGTTTCGGAAATCCGCAGGTTCTTGTCCGGGGACACGAAGGAACTCGTCGAAAGCTTGAAACAGAAGATGGCGGAAGCAGCCGAGACGATGGAATTCGAGCGAGCCGGAGAATTACGGGATCAAGTCCGAGCGATCGAGTCGATCATGAACAAACAAAACATGATTACAGCGGATCTGACGTCACGCGACGTATTCGGAATTCATGTCGATAAAGGTTGGATGTGTGTCCAAGTCTTCTTCCTTCGCGGCGGAAAGATGATCGAACGTGATGTCTCGCTTTTCCCGATCTATGGTACGCCGGCAGAAGAGCTTGAGAGTTTCATCGTCCAGTTCTACGAAAAGCACATCAAACCAAGTGAAGTTTATGTACCGCCACTCGTTAATCAGCTTCTGCTCAAAGAGGCGCTCTCGATTAAAATTCACGTTCCGGTCCGAGGATCAAAACGGAAATTACTTGATCTAGCAACGAAGAATGCTGAAAACGCGATCTCGGAACGCTTCGAGTTGTTAGCGAAAGATGAGAAACGGACCGTTCAGGCAGTCGAAGAACTCGCTGACGCGATCGACGTTCATCCATTGTCACGGATCGAAATCATCGATAATGCGAACATCCAAGGAGCGGATGCCGTATCGGCGCTCGTCGTCTTTGAAGACGGTAAACCACTGAAAAAAGAATACCGGAAGTTCAAGATCCGGACGGTTCAAGGACCGGATGACTATGAATCGATGCGGGAAATCGTTCGTCGGCGTTATCGACGCTTGTTACTTGAGGGAGCGCGCCTTCCGGACCTCGTCTTGATTGACGGAGGGGTCGGACAGTTGAATGCTGCTTTAGAAGTCATTCAAGATGAACTCGGCCTATCCCTGCCGGTCGGCTCATTAAAAAAAGATGACAAACACCGGACGAGTCAGTTGTTGTTTGGAGAAGATGCGCAATTGATCGAACTCAGCCCTCGCTCAAGTGCATTTTATTTACTTCAGCGCATGCAAGATGAGGTCCACCGATTCGCGATCACCTTCCACCGCTCGCTTCGTTCAAAAGGGATGACACGTTCATTGCTCGACGAGGTTCCAGGAGTCGGACCGAAACGACGCCAGCAGTTGATTCGTCATTTCGGGTCGATGCGTAGTCTAAGACGTGCGACGATCGAACAGTTGGCTGAGGCAGGATTGCCTGTGAAATTAGCGGAAACCGTCGCTGAATATTTAAGTCAAGCGAATGAAGAATGAAAAAATGCCGTCCTCTTGAAGAGGGCGGCATTAAAAAATAATTAGTTGTTGATGTACTTCTCGTAGTACGAACCGAAATCACGCTGGTTCCACTGATGGTAGTGACCTTGAAGCCACTCGAAGGATTGTTCAGACAACTCCTTGAATGTTTGCGGAACGTTCATGTCGCCTTGGCGAAGACCACCGAGAATCGTGACCGAATGATTTAATGAGCTATTCGCGAACTCGAGCATCTTTTGTCCTTCGTATTGTTTTTCAGCGATGGCAAGTAATGTCTTATACAGATCCTTTACATGCTCCAGTTGTTTTTTATCAACGTCGATCGAATAATGTTTGCCACCGATTTCGAACTTGATCTCGACATCGAGGTCGACTGTTCCAGCCGTTTCGAACATGACGTGGCGAATTGGATAATGTGCATATGGATAGCGGTAGAGTACACGTTTTGAACTGACAGCACTTTCTCCATCAAGGTGAATCAAGGCTAAGTTCGTAAAGCAATACTCGTCAGATTTGGACTTGATCAAGAAATAGATTTTTTCGCCGTCTTCATGTAAAACATAATCGTCAGCGGCTGCCTTGTCGAAATCATCAGGATGAATGACTTGTCCGATATCACTGAATCCCGTTAAATCTGCTGCTAGTTTTTTGAACATGTAAAGTTCCTCCTCGCGATTTGTGTACGCATGATTTTACGATCACTTACTGCAAAAAGTTTCAAGAATCTATTTCGATGTTGAAAATAAAGATTCCTGTCACATTCTATGTAAAGTTCAACCGATTGGTTCGAGTGGATCTTTTGGATCGATTTGGACCGTGATTTGAACAATCTCTTTGCTTGTCTCAGCATATCCTTCCGCAACACATCCGTTAAAACGGGAGAACTGTTCAGCGAGGAAACCGGCTTCGAGTTGAAAGTAGCCTTGTGGCCGTTCATCTCTCGTCGTTTCAGGAGGAGACAGTACGAACGAGATGACCGTTCCTTTACGTTTCTTGATTTCGAGCATTCCCCAACCGGCTTGTTCAAAGAATGAGGCCAATTCAGATTCATCCACGACAGGGAATTGACGCGCGAGACGTTTACCTGCCCAGTAGATGACTTGCCGATAATCCGACCCTAGAAGATCGGTCAGCACATAATCCCGGATCAGTTCGATTCCGAAAAGTGGTGTTTGGTTTGGTGTAACATCCATCATGATTCACTCCTATCTGCCAACCATTATACCGAGATGATTCTAGCAGGTCATTGTTTTCCTGAAAAAATTTGCAGTTAAATGCAACGGCTCGGGTTGTCTTCTAAAAAGGACAGGAGTAGAATAAGTGATGAAAAGACGAATTTCCTTATGAAAGCGCTTTTCTACCAAAATGCGCCAACGGTTGATTGGCAAACAAAAGGGGGGATTTGGATGGCGAATCATCGTGATTTCGTGAGTCGTAAAATACACTCACTGCTCGGCGTCATTCCAATCGGGTTATTTTTACTTTCGCACTTAACGACGAACTACTTCATCGTACGTGGTGAGGAAGACTTCAATAAGGCCGCGGAATTCGTGGGGAGCGTTCCGTATCGATTGTTCTTAGAGATCTTTGTCATCTTCATTCCAATCATCTTGCATGGTGTCTACGGTGTTTACATCGCATTCACGGGTTCTGCGAACGCGGGACGATATACTTATTTCCGGAACTGGATGTATGTCTTGCAACGGTTTAGCGGAGTGTTCCTCGTCGTGTTCATCACATGGCACGTTTGGGAGACTCGGATTGCCGCTGCGATGGGAACAGAAGTTGATGCGAGCATGATGCAGAACATCGTTGATAACGGATTCATGTTAGCGTTCTATATCGTCGGGATCTTGGCAACGACATTCCACCTCGCGAACGGACTCTGGACGTTCTGTATTACTTGGGGAATCACGCAGTCACCAGCATCTCAACGGGCGATGTCTTACGTGGCAGCACTCGTATTCATCGGTTTATCGTTTGTAGGCGTACGCTCGATCTTAACGTTTGCAGGCGTGTTGTAAGGAAAGGGGAACTGACAACATGGCGAACAAGAATCTTGTCATCATCGGCGGAGGGCTTGCCGGTCTGATGGCTACGATAAAAGCAGCAGAGCAAGGCGTACCAGTTAAGTTATTCTCACTCGTACCCGTCAAACGCTCACACTCTGTTTGTGCACAAGGTGGCATCAACGGAGCAGTCAATACGAAAGGGGAAGGGGATTCACCATATCAGCATTTCGATGACACGGTATACGGTGGAGACTTCCTCGCAAATCAACCACCTGTTCAAAAAATGGCGGAAGCAGCACCGAAGATCATCCATATGTTCGACCGCATGGGTGTCATGTTCAACCGGACACCGGAAGGGTTACTCGACTTCCGACGCTTCGGAGGAACGTTGCATCACCGGACGGCATACGCGGGAGCGACGACGGGGCAACAGTTATTGTACGCATTAGATGAACAGGTTCGTAAGTTCGAAGCGCAAGGTTTGGTAGAAAAATATGAAGGATGGGAATTCCTTCGTGCCATCATCGATGACAATGGCATTTGTCGTGGAGCGGTTTGTCAAAACCTCCGGACGATGGAAATCGAGGCATTTGCCGCGGATTCTGTCATCCTCGCGACAGGTGGTCCTGGTGTCATCTTCGGAAAATCGACGAACTCGGTCATTAACACAGGACAAGCGGCAGCAGCTGTCTATCGTCAAGGTGCGATCTATGCGAACGGTGAGTTCATTCAGATTCACCCGACAGCGATTCCTGGTGATGATAAATTACGTCTCATGAGTGAATCAGCACGTGGTGAGGGCGGTCGCGTCTGGACGTATAAAGACGGTAAACCTTGGTACTTCCTTGAAGAGAAATATCCGGCATACGGAAACCTTGTCCCACGAGATATCGCGACACGCGAGATTTTTGACGTCTGTGTCAATCAAAAACTCGGAGTCAACGGGGAGAACATGGTCTATCTTGATCTATCACATAAAGACGCAAAAGAACTCGACGTCAAACTCGGTGGGATCCTTGAAATCTACGAAAAGTTCGTCGGTGATGATCCACGAAAAGTACCGATGAAAATTTTCCCGGCTGTTCACTATTCAATGGGTGGACTATGGGTCGACTACGATCAGATGACGAATATTCCTGGACTATTCGCAGCAGGCGAATGTGATTATTCGATGCACGGAGGAAACCGTCTCGGAGCGAATTCACTTCTTTCTGCGGTATATGGTGGAATGGTCGCCGGACCGTCAGCAATCGCCTATATGAATGAACTTGAGACATCGGTTCATGAGATGAGCGAAGACGTCGTCGAAGCGCATAAGATCGAAGAAATCAATCGTTTTAACGATATCTTATCGATGGAAGGTACAGAAAACGCGTATCAGATCCACCGTGAACTTGGAGAAATCATGACGGATAATGTCACGGTCGTCCGTTATAACGATAAGCTCGAAGAGACACTCACGAAAATCAAGGAACTTCGTGATCGGTTCACGCGCATTTCGGCAACGGACACAGCGCGTTGGAGTAACCAAGGAGCGTCGTTCATCCGTCAGCTCGATCACATGCTCGACTTAGCCGAAGCAATTACGCTCGGCGCCTTAAAACGTGACGAGAGTCGCGGGGCGCACTACAAACCGGACTTCCCGGAACGTAATGATGAACAGTTCTTGAAGACAACGATGGCTCGTTATACGAATGGTCATCCAGAAATCTTCTATGAAGATGTCGACACGTCGTTGATTCCACCGCGGAAACGCGACTACAGTAAGAAGTCGAAGAAAGAGGTGAAAGCATAATGGCGACACCACTCGAATCATCTACTACGCAAAAATCGGTTCAATTCATCGTTCAACGTCAAGATGGACCTGATGGTAAACCGTATGATGAAGCGTTTGAAATTCCGTACCGTCCGAACATGAACGTCATCTCTGCTTTAATGGAGATTCGTCGTAATCCTGTGAATGCAGCCGGTGAAAAAACGACACCGATCAACTGGGATATGGGTTGTCTAGAAGAAGTATGTGGCGCTTGTTCCATGGTCATCAACGGTACACCACGTCAATCGTGTACGGCACTCGTCGATAAACTCGAACAACCGATCCGCCTTCAACCGATGCAGACATTCCCAATCGTTCGTGACCTTCAAGTCGACCGTCAGCGCATGTTTGATGCGTTGAAAAAAGTTAAAGCATGGGTCCCGATCGATGGAACGTACGACTTAGGTCCAGGACCACGGATGCCAGAGAACAAACGTCAATGGGCGTATGAGTTATCGAAATGTATGACATGTGGCGTGTGTCTCGAAGCATGTCCGAACGTTAACGATCGTTCGACGTTCATCGGACCAGCATCGATCTCGCAAGTTCGTCTATTCAACTCGCATCCAACAGGTGCCTTCCATAAGGAAGAACGTCTTGAAGCGTTGATGGAAGATGGCGGGATCATGCAGTGCGGTAATGCTCAAAACTGTGTCGAGGTTTGTCCGAAAGGCATTCCGCTGACGACTTCGATCGCAGCGATGAACCGTCAGACGACACTTCACTCATTCAAGAAGTTCTTCGGTAGTGACGAAGGACGGACAGGTGAAGCAGTTAGTTCATAAGTTATTAAAGAAGGAGCCTGCTCCTTCTTTTTTCATTCAGACAGGAGGAACCGATTGTGCGCGTACCAGCTTATATTTCAGAACTCGAATCATGGCTTGAACAAATGAAACATGGAACACGACTCGACGTCGCTGTTCGTTTTGCAGAGACGGATGCCTATGGTCATATGAATAACAGGGTACCGTTCATCTATTTCGAGGACGTTCGGACATTGATGTTAGAGGAGACCGGATACTCGCTTGCAGAAGACGGGATCATCGTCGTTGCGGATGCCCAGTGTAATTACATTCGCCAAGTGTATCCACGGACACGTCTCGCCGTCTATGCGTACCCAGTACATGTCGGAAGTGCATCGTGTGACGTCCATTATGCGGCATTTGATGAACAGGGTGAACTGATGTTCACAGGACGGACATCGATGGTACAAATCAATCGTGCCGGGAAAGCATTCCCATGGAGTGAGGCATATAAAAATTCCTTGCAGAATCGATTCGAATCCGTTATCATTTGATAATGAGTTCACATATTCGAAAACGACTCACTAGTACGTTATTAGTGAAGGGAGATTTCTTAATCATGGAAAAAACATTCAAAGTCATCGCGGATTCAGGCATTCACGCTCGTCCCGCTACTCAGCTCGTCAACACAGCTTCTAAATTCCAATCAGACATCAACTTGGAATACAACGGAAAGACTGTCAACTTGAAGTCAATCATGGGTGTTCTTTCACTCGGAATCGCGAAAGATTCAGATATCAAAATCGTTGCAAACGGTGACGATGCTTCTGAAGCAATCACGACTCTTTCAGATATGCTGACTAGCGAAGGTCTTGCTCAGTAATCCTGTAATCGTACATTCTCGGACGTCGGTCTTGCACCGTCGTCCTTTTTTGTTACCATAAGATTGATAGAAAGAGGTGGAGAAGAGTGAATCGAGCGATTGGAGTACTGGATTCCGGAGTCGGTGGATTGACGGTCGCACGTGAATTGATGCGACAGTTGCCCCATGAGCGAATCATCTATGTCGGGGATACACTACGTTGTCCGTATGGTCCGCGTCCAGAAGAAGAAATTCGTGAGTTTACGTGGGAGATGATTGATTATCTCGTACAACAAGATGTGAAATTGATTGTGATCGCCTGTAATACAGCTACGGCTGTCGTCTTAAAAGAAGCGCGAGAACGTTTAAATATACCTGTCATCGGTGTCATCGATCCGGGTGCCCGTGCAGCAGTCAAGGTGACACGTACGAAACGAATCGGTGTCATCGGAACGAAGATGACGATTACAAGTAATTCCTACGAGAAGGCATTACGACATGTCGAAGGACAAGTCGTCGTTGAATCGTTAGCGTGCCCGCCATTCGTTCCGCTCGTCGAGTCGATGCAGACGGATGGCGCATACGTCGAACGTGTCGTGGCGAATACGCTACGACCTTTGATGAATTACGATATGGATACACTAATACTCGGGTGCACCCATTATCCGCTTTTAGCAGATGTCATTGGACGGGTCATCGGACCAGGCGTTCAACTCATCTCTTCAGGGGATGAAACCGCACTCGAAGTAGCAGCACTACTTGACTACAACACGATTTCAGCAGATGTGACACAAACACCAGAACATCGTTATTACGCGACAGGCGATATCCGCTCATTCGACCAAATTGCAACGGACTGGCTCGATCAGCCCATTCATGCGGAGCGCATCGTCCTTGGAACGGAGGAAGATTAAATGCGGACAGACCAACGAACGGCGGACGATCTCCGTCCAGTACAGTTATCAGTTGACATCAATAAACACGCGGAAGGTTCGATTTTGATTGAACTGGGTGATACGAAAGTCCTCTGCACGGCGACCGTCGAGGAAAGGGTACCACCATTTCTACGTGGAAAACGCCAAGGCTGGATCAATGCGGAATATTCGATGTTACCGCGGGCAACCGCTCAGCGGACTGCACGAGAAGCCGTTCGCGGCAAACAGACGGGGCGGACGATGGAAATCCAACGTCTCATTAGCCGATCACTTCGGGCGGTCGTCGATTTAGAAAAACTTGGTGAACGGACGATCTGGATCGATTGTGACGTCATTCAAGCTGATGGCGGAACACGAACAGCATCGATCACCGGTGGATTTTTAGCACTCGTTCGAGCTATCGATCAACTGATTCAAGCGGGAAAATTGACCGATACACCAATCAAAGAGGGCATCGCCGCCATCTCAGTTGGAATCGTCGGATCGAATGCCTTACTTGATTTATGCTACGAAGAGGATGCTGCAGCTGAAGTCGACTTCAATCTCGTCATGACGTCATCCGGTAAAATCGTCGAGATGCAAGCAACAGGAGAAGAGTCGACCTTTTCCCGTCAAGAGATGCTCGAAATGCTCGAACTTGGGGAAAAAGGTATTAAGGAACTGATTGAAACCGGTCGCGAGGCACTCGGTGTTTCGTGGTGGTATGTAGGAGAAGAAGTGGGGGAGCATAAATGAAAGTCATCGTCGCAACACATAACGCTGGTAAAGTGAAGGAACTCAAAAGCATGCTTGGGCGTCTCGGCTATACAGTCGAGTCGTTACTCGATCATGCGGATGCTAAAGAAACGGATGAGACAGGTGAAACATTCGAGGAGAATGCACTCTTAAAAGCAACAGAAGCAGCAGCCTACTTTGGTCACGCAGTACTTGCTGACGATTCAGGTCTTGAAGTCGATGCTTTAGATGGCGCTCCAGGTGTCTACTCGGCACGCTTCGCGGGTCTTGAAAAGTCGGATGCAGCGAACAACGCTCTACTACTTGAAAAGTTAGAAGGTGTTCCGGAAGAGGAGCGGACGGCACGCTTCGTTTGTGTACTCGCGCTAGCAAAACCAACAGGCGAAACATTGACGGTACGCGGAACAATGGAAGGGCGAATCGGTTTTGAAGCAAAGGGATCGAACGGTTTCGGTTATGACCCATTGTTCGTCACGGCAAGTGGACAAACGGCTGCTGAGTTGACGAAAGAAGAAAAAGCGATGATCAGTCATCGTGGCAATGCATTGCGCAAGCTCGAACAGGACTTAACTACTTTCCTAGGAGTGTGATGAAAATGAGAGCGTTGATCGTTAGTGATAGCCATGGACTAGAACAAGAACTGCTTACGATATTCGAACGGCATCAGGACGTGGATTTGGCTTTTCATTGTGGAGACTCTCAATTGACGCGCGACATTGAATCGTTATATCCATATCGTGTTGTACGGGGGAACTGTGATTATGGACACGATTTCCCGGAAGAAGTCACGTCGGAAATGGACGAGCATAAGGTCCTCTGTGTCCACGGACATCGTCAGGACGTCAAATATAGCCTAGATGTCTTGCAACATCATGCGAACGAAAAGCAAGCTGATATCGTTTTGTATGGTCATTCTCATGTTGCGAAGGCGGAGTATCGGGATGGTGTGTTATTCATCAATCCAGGATCGATTCGGATGCCACGCCATCGCCCAGACAAGACGTATGCGATTCTTGAAGTAGAACAAGACCGCTATTCTGTCGATTTTCTTGACATGAACGGGGATCGCGTCAATGCACTTCACCTCGACGGAACATTTTTGTAATAAAATAAATGCAATCTTTGTAATGTGATTGACACGAAAGAATTGTTCTAGTATAGTTTATTCGTGTTGACACGTCCCAATAGCTCAGCAGGATAGAGCAACGGCCTTCTAAGCCGTCGGTCGGGGGTTCGAATCCCTCTTGGGACGCTATAATTAAAATAGAGACTGCCCTTACGAGGGCGGTCTCTTTTTTTTATTTCAATTTTCGCTTATAATTAAGGTATCATGAACTTGAAAGGGATGAAAGCGATGTGGAAGAAAGTTGGAACAGTCCTGTTACTCAGTACGTTTCTTGTAGGATGTAGTGAGATTTCAAATACAGTTGATGATGCAAAACAACAGGTCAACGATGTGAAAAATAGTGTCGATTATGCTGGAGAACTTCAAGGGATTGCGAAAGATACCGCACAAGTCACGTCCGACTTATCTTCTTCTTTGAATGAAGCGGCTACGAAAGCACGCGAATCCACGAATCCGGAGCAAGCGCTCGACCAACAAATCGAAAAGTTAAAGGAAAACGGAACGATTGATCAGTTCAATCAAGAGCTGGACCAAATCGACCAACGATTGGCGGGACTTGAAAATCCACCGCAAGAGTTACAAAATTTAAGTGCAAAGCTCGAGCAGTTCGTGAATCAATCAGAAGACATCACACGACTTCTTGAAACAGACGTCTCTCTCGATACATTAAATCGTCTCGGTATCGAACAGGCAGGGAAATTACAAGATGCGATCACGAACTGGACGTCTTTGCTCGATCCGTTTACGAAATAAGTAGTTGAATGAAGGAGTGCAGGAATATGGAGACATCCCGCTGGATGGAACACGAACTAGAAGCAGAACGAGCTCGGGTCCTCCGTTTGCCGGCAGCTGAACAAGAACGGCTGGTAAAAGAATTAGAGACTGACCAATTGATAGGAGAAGATGTATTATACCGACTCTATGTCATCCAGCCGTTTTTACTGCATGACCGTGAACGATACGAGACTGTAGCAGAACGTTTTCTTGAAGTCGAGGGTGTGGAGCAAGTGCTCGCACTCTTTCTTTATGAACTCGGAGAACGGTATCCAATGAAGCTCGCTCTACGCTCGGCGTCACCGTATCTGCCGTATGGACTTGCGCTTCGATTAGACGAGATTAAACAGCGGATGACGGTGCGAGAACAAAAGACGACACCGGTTCAAAAAAACAATGTTACTCAGAGTGCCGTAACTTCTGGAACGGCGTTGATGCATGTGTTGCAACATGGAAGCTGGGTCGAACAAATGCGCCATTTGGCTGGTGCTGAATTCGAACGGACACCTGCGCTCTTTGACTACATTACACACAAGTATCTTCGTGCTCAGGATACAGAACATCAAAGCCTAATCGTCATCGATCAGTTATTAGGAAGTGTGATTGAGCATCTGTCCTATCCGGCAGACATTTATGTGCCGCATTTAGATGTACACTGGACGATCTCGACGCGTCAGGATTTAGAAGAAGTGCTGATTGCACATCAACAGGAACAACAAGCGTTACTCGCATCGATGCATACATTAGAACGAATGGATCCTTTTCGAGCCTTGCTCGTCTTGCGTTCGGACCAGTTGATTCATCTTGAAGAACGAGAAGCAATCGGGTCGGATATGGAGAAATGGCTCCTCGCATGCGAAGAACTAGCAGGGTTGTCGTTTGAAAAAGAAGAGCCGGAACGTGTCTTAAGTCCGCTAGCAAAGCGATTATATCAGGGAGTGCATATCCTCTATCCGGAAGTCATCGCATTCGAGCAAATTTACTTCGATTGAGACATCCGGAAACGATTCGTTCAACAGTGGTAATCGTCAGAACGATTGTGCTATAATGTGACTTGTTGTACACACATGTACGCTAATTGACAATTTTGGAGGGACTCAGCATGACTGCAAAATGGGAAAAACAATCAGGTAGCCTCGGCGTCCTCACGTATGAAGCGCCTGCTGAAGCATTTGATAAAGCGGTAGACCAAGCGTTCAAGAAAGTCGTTAAGACTTTGAACACACCAGGTTTCCGTAAAGGAAAAATGCCACGCGCAATGTTTAACAAAATGTACGGTGAAGAAGCACTGTACCAAGATGCACTCGATATCCTTTACAAGGACACAATCGAAGGTGCAGTCGTCGAATCAGGAATCGAGCCAATCGCGCTTGAAAACATCGACGTTGAAACACTCGAAAAAGGCAAGCCGGTCGAATTCAAAATCACGTTCGTCATCGAGCCAGAAGCTACACTCGGTGAGTACAAAGGTCTTGAGTACACAGCAGTTGAAACGAACGTTACTGACGAAGACGTCGACGCTGAACTCAAAACATTGCAAGAACGCGGTGCAGAACTCGTCGTTAAAGAAGATGGCGTCATCGAGAATGGCGATACAGTCGTATTCGACTTCGCAGGTTTCGATGGGGAAAACCAATTCGACGGCGGAACTGCTGAGAACTACTCACTCGTCATCGGTTCTGGAAACTTCATTCCTGGATTCGAAGAGCAAATGGTCGGTTTAAAAACTGGCGAGCAAAAAGATCTTGAAGTGACATTCCCAGAGGAATACCACGAAGCATCACTCGCTGGAAAACCAGTTACGTTCAAAGTAACAATCCATGAAGTCAAAGCGCAAGAGCTCCCTGAATTGACAGATGAGTTCGCAAAAGAGATGGATGAAGAAGTTTCTTCACTCGACGAGTTGAAAACAAAAATCCGTACGCGTCTCGAAAACACACGCAAACAAGAAGCTGATGCTTCAATGCGCGATGAGTTAGTCGAAGCGGCTACGAAAAACGCGACAGTTGATCTTCCAGAAGTCATGGTCGAAAACGAAGTCGAGCGTATGGTTCAAGAGTTCACACAACGTATTCAATCACAAGGTATCGACCTCAACATGTACTTCCAGTTGACTGGAACGACAGAAGAAGCAATGCGTTCTGAAATGAAAGAGCAAGCGGAAGAGCGCGTTAAAGCACGTCTCGTCCTTAAGCAAATCGTTGCTGACGAAAAAATCGAAGTAACAGACGAAGAAACACAAACTGAACTTCAATCAATGTCAGAACTCTACAACATCCCTGCAGATCAACTTGAAACGATGCTTGCACCACAAGGGGGGCTTGAAACGCTTAAAGGCGACCTTCAATTCCGTAAAGCTATCGATGTTCTCGTCGACAACGCAAAAGCAAAATAAGCCATTTCATGGTTTTCGATCGACTTCAAGCCCAATTTCTGGTCTTGGAGTCGATTTTTTTGTACGATAGGTCAAACAAGGACAAACAATCCTTGGTTCAGAACATCAAACTGTAAATCGTTCGTCCAGGATTTGAAAGACTTTCCTTGTTCATGCTACAATCATAAATAGTAAAACGTGAGACGGGATGCTACAGGCGTCCATACAATTTCCACGTTAAAGGGGTGGACCTTTATGTTTAAATTCAACGAAGAAAAAGGTCAGCTAAAATGTTCTTTCTGTGGAAAGACACAAGAACAAGTACGCAAACTTGTTGCTGGACCTGGCGTTTACATTTGCGACGAGTGTATCGAACTCTGCAATGAAATCGTAGAGGAAGAACTCGGTACAGAAGAAGAAGTCGAGCTGAAGAATGTTCCAAAACCGCATGAAATTCGTACGACACTTGACGATTATGTCATCGGTCAAGAAAAAGCGAAAAAATCGTTATCTGTAGCGATGTATAATCACTACAAACGAATCAATGCTGGTGGTCGCGCAGATGATGTCGAGCTCTCAAAATCAAACATCGTCATGATCGGTCCAACAGGTAGCGGTAAGACACTTCTTGCCCAAACGATGGCACGTATCTTAAACGTACCGTTTGCGATTGCAGATGCAACAAGTTTGACGGAAGCCGGTTATGTCGGTGAAGACGTCGAGAACATCCTGTTGAAACTCATCCAAGCAGCGGACTATGATGTCGAGAAGGCTGAAAAAGGAATCATCTACATTGATGAGATCGATAAGATCGCTCGTAAATCAGAAAATCCGTCAATCACACGTGATGTTTCTGGTGAGGGTGTTCAACAAGCCTTGCTGAAGATTTTGGAAGGAACTGTTGCAAGTGTACCGCCACAAGGTGGACGCAAACATCCGCATCAAGAATTCATCCAAATCGATACGACGAACATCCTGTTCATCGTTGGTGGAGCATTCGATGGTATCGATCAGTCGATCAAACGTCGTCTCGGTAAAAAAGTCATCGGCTTCGGAAACGATTCAGAGAACCGTAACCTCACACAAAAAGAAATTCTAGCAGCCGCATTGCCAGAAGATCTTCAAAAGTTTGGTTTGATTCCTGAGTTCATCGGTCGTTTGCCAGTCATGGCAACACTCGAGCCACTCGATGAAGAGGCACTCGTTCAAATCTTGACGAAACCGAAAAACGCCCTCGTGAAACAATATAAGAAAATGCTTCAACTTGATGATGTCGAACTCGACTTCACGGAAGATGCACTTCTTGAGATTGCGAAGCTCGCAATCGAACGTAAAACAGGTGCGCGTGGTCTTCGTTCAATCATCGAAGAAACTATGCTAGATATCATGTTCGAAATTCCATCGCGTGAAGACATCGCGAAAGTCATCATTACAGCAGAAACGTTGACTGGTAAGCGCGGTCCAACGCTTGAGTTGAAAGATGGTACAATTGAACATGGGAAAGAAAAAGAAACGGCGTAACACCGTGACAAATCGGCTCGGAGGCTACTTGTACGCCTTTCCGAGTCTTTTTGTTTAGGAGGAATTCGAATGAAGATAAAACAATATCCACTTTTACCGTTACGCGGTGTCGTCGCGTATCCGTTGATCGGATTGACGATTGATGTCGGGCGTCCGGTATCCTTAAAAGCCTTACTTGCATCAAAGGAACACGAGATCGATCTCGTCGTCGTCACGCAACGTGATCCAGAAGCAGAGCCGTCTGTCGACGGGTTGCATCAGGTCGGTACACTTGTTCAAATCGCGAAGATGAGTGAACTTGGGAATGATACAGTTCGTGTTCGTGTTATCGGGAAGGAACGCGTCCGGATTGAAAACGTTGAGGAGACGGACGAAGGATATCAAGCAGTCATCGAACCAATCGAGAAGATGGACATCAAAGGGGCGAAACAAGAAGCGCTCGTTCGTCTAATTAAAGAACAGTTTGGTCAACTCGTCTCTCGGATCAAGGGAATCGGCACGGATGAGCGTCGTCGGTTCGAGACCTATGAACGTCTCGACTCATTGACGGACTATATCACGTCGAAGTTACCGATCGATATCTCGAAGAAACAGGAGTTCCTCGAACAACAGGATCCGGTCGAACGGGGATTGATGCTGCTTGACGTCATGAAACATGAATATGAAGTCGTCGAACTCGAACGTGAGATGCGTGAACGGACGAAGAAGACGATTGAACAATCGCAACGCGAGTATTACTTGCGGGAACAATTGAAGACGATTCAACAAGAACTCGGTGGCGAGTCGGCATCCGTTGAAAGCGATGCGACGAAATACCGGGAGCAACTGTCTATGCTTGATTTACCGGAAACGACGGTTGCGAACGTCGAGAAGGAAATCAGTCGTTTAGCTGTCGTACCGGCGACAAGTCCCGAACATGGTGTCATCCGCAACTATCTCGAGTGGTTCTTCTCGTTACCATGGAATGAGGCAACCGATGATTTCTTGAACGTTTCAGCTGCTTCGGAACAGCTTGAAAAGGATCATTACGGTCTAGAAAAGGTCAAAGAACGAATTCTCGAGTATCTCGCCGTTCGTCAATTGACGGATTCGCTACGGGGTCCGATTCTCTGTCTTTCTGGTCCTCCGGGGGTCGGGAAAACGTCGCTTGCTCGTTCGATCGCAACAGCGCTCGAGCGGAAGTTTGTCCGCGTCTCACTTGGTGGCGTGCGCGATGAAGCGGAGATCCGTGGACATCGCCGGACGTATATCGGTGCGATGCCAGGTCGAATCATCCGCGGTTTAAAACAAGCAGGAACGAACAACCCGGTCTTCTTACTGGATGAGATTGATAAGATGTCAAATGACTTCCGTGGTGACCCATCGTCCGCGATGCTTGAGGTTCTTGATCCGGAACAAAACAACAGCTTCTCCGATCACTACATCGAAGAACCGTTCGATTTATCAAATGTCCTCTTCATTGCAACAGCAAATGATGTCTCGAACATCCCAGGACCGTTGCTCGACCGAATGGAACTGATTCAGATTGGTGGCTATACGGAACAAGAGAAGACGGAAATTGCCGTTCGTCATCTATTATCGAAGCAACTTGCTGAACACGGTCTGAAAAAGAGTCAATTGACGGTCAAAGCAGACGCGCTAGAAGAAGTCGTTCGTCGTTATACACGAGAAGCCGGTGTCCGGAATCTTGAACGTGTCCTCGGCTCACTTTGCCGGAAAGCAGCAAAACAAATCGCGATGGGTGAGAAGAAGCGGGTGACGGTGACGAAGCGTAATCTAGATGATTTCTTAGGTAAACCGATCTACCGTTATGGTCAAGGCGAGCTCGAAGATATGATTGGCGCAGTGACTGGTTTAGCGTATACTGCTTTTGGGGGCGATACGTTGACGATCGAAGTCAGTCTTGCTCCGGGTAAAGGGAAACTGCAGTTAACCGGGAAACTCGGTGACGTCATGCAAGAGTCCGCTCAGACTGCGTACAGCTTCGTCCGAGCAAATGCGACGTCCCTTGGCATCGAACCGAACTTCTACGAAACACAAGACATCCACATCCACGTCCCTGAAGGTGCTGTACCAAAAGATGGTCCATCTGCTGGTATTACACTGGCAACAGCACTGATTTCCGCCTTGACGAAGCGTCCGGTTCGCCGGGACGTCGGGATGACAGGTGAAATCACACTACGTGGACGGATCTTACCGATCGGTGGACTAAAGGAAAAGTCACTCGCAGCACATCGTGCGGGCTTGACGACCGTTCTTCTACCACAAGATAATACGCGGGACATCGATGATATCCCGGAAAGCGTCCGCGCAGGAATGGAATTCATTCCGGTCGCGACGATGGAGCAAGTGCTCGAACATGCATTAAAAGGAGAGTAACATGAAAATTTATAAAGCTGATTTTATTACGAGTGGTGTTAATCCGGAACATTATCCGGAGCCATTGTTGCCAGAAGTGGCACTCGCAGGGCGATCGAATGTCGGAAAGTCCTCTTTCATCAATAAACTGGTTCAGCGAAAAGCACTCGCGCGGACATCTTCGAAACCAGGTAAAACGCAAACCTTGAACTTCTTTAACATCAATGATGAAGTCATGTTCGTCGATGTACCGGGTTACGGGTATGCGAAAGTCTCGAAGACGGAGCGTGAAGCGTGGGGCAAGATGATGGAGAAGTACTTCACACAACGTGAAATCCTCAAAGGTGTCGTACAGCTCGTCGACATCCGACACGATCCGTCTGCGGATGATGTGACGATGTACGATTTCTTGAAGTATTACGATCTACCGGTCATCGTCGTTGCGACAAAACTCGATAAAATCAAAAAGAGTCAACGTGATAAACATATCGCAGCAATCAAACGTAAATTGCAATTTGATGGTCAAGATACCTTAATTCCTTTCTCATCTGAGACAGGAGAAGGCGTCGATGCCGCATGGGAAGCGATTTATCGTCTTCTGTAAAAAACGAAACGTTCTGTTCTCCTACAATAGGAGAGCAGGACGTTTTTTTTATGAGGGTTAAAGTAATCTAAAAATAGCATCTAATTATTTCCTTACAACATTTTTGATTTCCATTATATGAACATCATTTGATTCACGTTACAATGATAGGAACAAATTGTTCTAGTGGGAGGCTATGCCAATATGAGGCGTTATAAATGGACGTTCGCAATCGTCGTCTTACTCATTCTGACACCATTTGCCATTTGGTTCTTGAAGCAGGAAAAGACATTAGACATTGCGCTATTTGATTACACGAACGGAACGGAAGAGCGAGAGCATGCCGGAACGACGTGGTTATTGAATCACTTAAAGATCCGAAATACGCAAGGGCAAGATTATACGTATTCGGACTACATCAACCGTTATGATGGTACACAAGGTAAAAAAATGTTACAACAAGCCTCTAAAGCAGATGTGCTGTTGTTTACGGATACGTACGGAAAATCATATGACGTCAACGGGAAAAAAGAACATCGTGGTGGCTTGACGACAGAAGACGTCGAACTAGCAACTGAAGCGATTTCGCAAGGAAAAACCGTCGTGGCGGAATTTAATACAGCAGCAAGTCCGACGTCAGTCGAGCGGTCCAGTGCGTTTCGACAATTATTCGGAACGGCTTGGACAGGATGGATCGGTCGATTTTTTCCAGATTTAACAAAACTGCAAGGTCTTGAGAAAAACGTCGTAGCTCAATTAAAAACACAAGCGAAAGAAAAAGAGTTCAAACTATCAGGTCCGGGTTATGTTTTTATTAATGATTCGACCGAAAAAGCTTTTTTCGTCAATGATGACACTCCTTTACTTTACAAGTGGGATCAAAATAAGGGGAATGCAAAAGATGAGGTCCGTTATAACTACTGGTTCGAGATTCTTGAACTAGATGGCGGGAAACAACAAGCGCATTTCTCTTGGAATCCTTCGAAACAGACACAAGCAATGCTTCGAAAATACCAGTTGCCGCTTGAGTTTCCAGCGTATGTCACGCAAGGAAGTGGTCACTATTTTGCCGGTGATTATACGGACGTCGCGGATATCCCACGTTATTATCGATACAGTGGTCTCGATTGGTTCCGCAAACAGTTCATCCTCGATAGTGCGGAAAGTGAATCGGCGTTCTTCTGGAAGATTTACGCCCCGACGCTGACGCGGATTCTTGAAGATACGAAACGGATCTCGACACAAACTGCGAAGATCAAACCACTTTCACAAACGAAGGTCGGTAATCAAGAGTTGCGGACCCGAGCTCGTGAAGGACAGGACACACTTGAGATGTATCAAGATGGTGAATGGAAGCCGTACTTCGTTAAGGGTGTCAACATTGGACTTGGTCGACCAGGTGCATTTCCCGGGGAACATGCCATCAGCCGAAACGAATATGATCGTTGGTTGAAGGAAATCGGAGCGATGGGGGTCAATACGATTCGTGTGTACACGTTGCACCCTCCTGCTTTTTACGATGCATTAAAAGCTTACAACGAACAGGCGAAACAACCGATTTATCTCATGCAAGGCATGTGGGTCGAAGAGAAGCCGTTCGAGGAACTAAAAAATGCATTTGATCCAAAGTTCATGAAGATGACAGATACGGAAGCAAAACGAATGGTTGACGTCATTCATGGAAACGCAGTCGTTAAAGAAGTTGTTGGTCATGCTTCCGGAACATACACTTCAGACGTCTCGCAATACGTTTCAGCATTTGTCTTCGGAATCGAATGGTTACCGGAAGCTGTCGTTGAAACAAATAAAAAGAACAAAGGAACACGTTTCGAAGGACAATATGTAACGACGACGAAAGAAGCGTCTCCTTTCGAATCGTGGTTAGCAGGTCGGATGGATACGGCGACTGCACACGAAATCAAAGAGTACGGCACAACACGACCAATCGGTTCGACGAACTGGCCGACGACGGATCCGTTGAAACACCCAAAAGAGATTGAGGAAGAACAGGACCTCGTCTCCATTGATTTCAATCACTTAAAAGCAACGAAGGATTTCCCGGGTGGCTTGTTCGCGTCTTACCACATCTATCCGTACTATCCTTCGTTCATAAAGGAAGAGTACAGTCAAAAAACGGACAAAGGATCTGAATCGTATGCCCGTTACTTGAAGAAGATGAAGGATTATCATGATATGCCGCTACTTGTATCAGAATTCGGAATTCCGAGTTCTCGCGGGAAGACGCACCTCGGACCAAATGGTTTCGATCAAGGGCATGTCAGTGAGAAGAAACAAGGCGAACTCGTCGCACAACTCTATCAAGACATTAAAGACGTCAAAACAGCCGGTGGACTCGTCTTCATCTGGCAAGATGAATGGTTCAAGCGGACGTGGAACACGATGGATTATGATGATGCCAATACGCGTCCCCGTTGGTCGAATGTCCAGACGAGCGAACAACATTTCGGTATGCTTGGTTTCCTGCGTTCAGATATCGTCATTGACGGGAAATTGGATGATTGGAAAGGGTATGCACCAGTCGCTGAAAATAAGGATCAAGCGATATATATGACATCCGACGAAGCCTATCTCTATTTGCGTATCGACCGGAAAAAAGCAGAGCCGACGACACTTGCGCTATCGACGAAACCGAACGATGGGAATACGAAAGTCGGTCCGTTGATGCTTGACGAAGGAGCGGAATATCGCCTGACGATCGATCAGAAGGCGCGCATCGATGTCGATGCTCGTTATGATATCTTCCGTTATCACTATGGTCTCAAGATGCCGTTTGAGATGGTAAAACCACCGTCTGATCAAAAAGACAGCGGTAAGTTCGTTCCAATTTATCAAATGCTCGATTATGCAAGACGCGACCCGGTGACGAAAAAAATCGTCAAACCAGCCGTCAAGTGGGACACGGGTGTTTTACATGAAGGAGAACCAGACGATATCTTGACAGATATCTCAGATATCACGAAACCAACCGTAGAGCTCCGTATTCCATGGATGGTCTTGAATATGCGAGACCCTAGTAAACATGAAATCATCGGTGACTTCTGGAAAGATGGATTAGAAGCGAAGATGATTACGGAAGGAATCGAAGTCACAGGTCAAGTTGGTGAGACACGTATCCCTGAAAAGGATCGTGGTTTCTACAACTGGGCAGAGTGGACGAATCCGCAACAGCGAGAAGAACTGAAACCTGTCTATCGGACGATGAAAAAAGCATTCACTGAGGGAGGAAACTAAATGCGACGTGAAGAGATGTGGAAATTAATCAATCAGTCGTTTGAATCAACAAGTCAAGATCGTGAAGTCAGTTCGTCGATTGAATGGACGGAAGAAACCGTCCGGCAATCGTCGACGAACACCTTGTTCGTGCACACAGTTGGACGAATGCCGGAGACGGTCAATGGTCTGATTGAAGAGGGATGGTGCGTGCAAACGGACATCTCTTATGCCGATGTCGTTCTCGCAAGCGAACCTGTCATCGAGGAACGAATTCCCGTCGTGTATTTTAATACGGAGACCTCTTTCTATGGTTTAGAAAATGCGCGAGAAATTCTACCGGCGACACTATCGCGGGAGCTTGTCCTTGACCGGCTAGCGCGTTATAAGAAAATCCATCATATCGCGGATGTCGTCGTCGTAACGGAAGATCCGCATATCCGTCGGATGATGGAACGGGAACTGACGGAACGCTTCGAACGGTTCGTCACATTCGAACGAGCAGAGACATTCCTTGACGAGTACGTAGCATCCCGTCCGTACTTACTCGTGTTTACGTCAGCATTACCACGAGCAGATGGGCTGGAATTACTACTGCGAGCAAAACAACAGAGTGTCGCACCGTTCCAATCGATGATGATCTCGATGTACAACCGTGAACGCGATCATGTTCTTGCGATTGACCGAGGTGTTGATTATATTATGACCCTTCCCTTAAAAATCGAAGAATTCCGCGCGTGGATTCGAAAAGTTGAGGATGGCCGATGATGCAGGCGATTCTAGTATTTATCGTTGTACTCGTTTTCTTACAAGGTGGAGCATTGGTCTATCTCGTCGTTCAAAAACGAAAACGTGCCAACCGCGAGCATTCCCGTAGCGATTGGCAACTTGCTTTTCGAGATGACATCTACGACTATGCGACAGGTGAACGTCAGGACATGCCGACGGTTCAAAAAGGAAACGAGGATTTAGCTGAGCTTGAGCTCTTCGCACTGTCTAACTTGACGGCAACACCGGCACATCTCGAACGAGTGCAAGCTTTTGTCGCTGCTAATATGCAAGCCTATTACGAACAACAATTGAAGCATCACCGGATTGACCGTCGCTTGAACGCTTATGAGGCCGTCTCTCAATTCCGTTTGGTAGCAGTCGCACCGATGATTCATGCGCGTTGGGGAAACACGATTGAAAAAGAAGAGAGCGATGTCATCGTTCGGACCCTCGTCTCACTATCACCGCAAGATGCAATCGCCATCGCCAAGCAAGAAAATGGGATTAGTTTCTTCGGTGCGATTCTTGCGGTCGGTCGTAGTCAAGACTTAGAGGAATGGGTGGCTGTGTTTGAAGAATTGACACTGTCTTTTAAGTTAGCGATCCTTCAGTTGATCTTTGATCGCGATGAGACACGTTATATCGCACTCGTTCGTGACAAGACGACAGATGAAAATCCAGAAATCCGAAAACGTGCCCTTCGTGCGCTCACGCGAATCGGGCTTGAGGAGGACTGGAAGTTATATGTGCCTTACTTGGAAGAAGAATCAAGTTGGGTTGAGCAAATGCTTGCCCTTCGTTTCTTAGAACATGTCGTTCCAGCCGATGCGATACCAGCGATCTTGCCGTTTGTCGGTAGTCGATCGTGGTGGGTCCGGACGGCTGCCTTTGATGCGCTGCTTGCTTGTGGCGGGATCGAACAATTGGCGAAGGTATCAAGTACACATCCCGACCGCTATGCACGTCAAAAAGCTACAGAACGGTTGGCAAAGGAGATGAAGCATCATGTCGTCTGAGACAATCCAAGCCATTATTGAAGTCCTTTCATGGACAGTGTTGATTTATATGTTACTCGTCATCGTGTTCTATTCGATGCTTTACCTGATTTCAGCTCAAATGGTGCGACGGCAACGCTTCCGTCGGAAAGAGAGCTCTTACTTGCCACTGATGCGCTCTCTCTATACACGGCCGGTCAGTATCCTTGTACCAGCGTACAATGAGGAATATACGATCGTCTCGAGTGTCCAAGCTTTGCTAGCACTTGACTATCCGGAGCATGAAGTCATCGTCATCAATGATGGTTCAAAGGACGGAACGATGGACGAATTGTTCCGATCGTATGAGCTGGAGAAGGAAATCCGCTATCCGAGGATTCTAATCGGTTCGAAGCCGGTCAAACAAGTCTACCGTTCGCGGATCGATAGTCGTTTGATCGTTATCGATAAAGAGAATGGTGGAAAGGCGGATGCCTTGAATGCCGGTATCGACCATTCCAGTTATCCGTATTTCTGCTCGCTTGACGCGGATTCGATTTTAGAGCGGGATGCCCTATTAAAAGTCATGAAACCGATCGTCGAGTCCGACGAAGAGGTCGTCGCGACATGCGGTTCAATCTTCCTCGTCAATGGCTGTACGATTGAAGGTGGTGAAATCGTCGAGATTCGGACACCAAAACAACGGATCGTCTTGATGCAGATGATTGAATATTTCCGAGCATTCTTATTTGGCCGCCTTGGACTTAGCCGTTTCAACATCTTATTGATTGTCTCTGGTGCGTTCGGTCTGTTCCAAAAGAACATCGTTGTCCAGGCAGGTGGATATAAGGAAGGACTTGTCGGTGAGGATATGGAACTTGTCGTTCGTTTGCACCGATACATGAAGGAAAATAAACTCGATAAACGCATCGAGTACGTTCCGGCACCAGTCTGTTGGACGCAAGCTCCGGAGTCAATGGAAGTGTTGCGGTCGCAACGGACACGTTGGCACCGTGGGCTAGCTGAGACACTCTGGACCCATAAGCGCATGATCGGTAATCCGAAATATGGTTCTGTTGGTGGCGTTTCGATGCTATATTTCTTTTTGATTGAATTACTCGGACCTATCGTTGAACTGATCGGATATTTCATCATTCCGCTCAACCTGCTCGTCGGGACGCTTAACTTTGAATTTGGTATCGTCTTATTGGTCGTCGCCTTACTCTATGGTTCCTTATTATCAGCAGGTGCCGTATTATTGGAAGAGTGGACGATGCACCGATTCAAGAACGTCAAAGAATTGATTCGGTTGTATTTATGGTCCTTGACCGAGTCGTTCTGGTACCGTCCGATTTTAGTCTTCTTCAAACTAGGTGGATTGATTCAATTCTTGACTGGTCGAGGAAACTGGGGACAGATGGAGCGCCAACGCCTCGAAGACGTCACCGAGGAAAAAGTCGGCTGACGAATAGGTATGAGGAGGATATGCTAGGTGGATTTGTTACGAAACAAATGGTTTAAAGCATTAATTTGGGTATTAGTGATTTTTCTTGTCATCTGGGTCGGTACAAAGATCTCATTTTTATTCCAGCCGATAAAAGTCATGCTGGCATTGATCTTCCCACCGCTCATTATTGCGGGTATTTTCTATTACTTCACGCTCGGGATCGTAGATGCGTTACAAAAACGAGTCAAGAAACGTGGTCTTGCCGTGTTGATCGTTTTACTTGGTTTCATCACGATCCTGACGATCGCCGTCGCTTCAATCGGACCGATCTTAGTTGAGCAGGTGACAAATTTTGCAACGAGCATTCCGACGCTCGTCATCGAATTGCGTGATCAAACGTTAAATTTACGCGATCAGCTGATGGACAATCGTTTTATCTCGACCTGGGTACATGAGAATACAGATTTATTTGATAAGTGGACGAATGAAGCGACATCGTATGTCGGTACCGTTTTCAAGTCCGTCTCGACGTCCGTTGGAACGATTTTCGGTGTCATCTCTTCGACGGTCTTAATCATCGTCTTAGTGCCGTTCATCTTAGTGTATATGTTGCTTGACGGGTATAAATTCCCTGACTCCGTCGTGAAATTGTTACCGCGTAGCTACGAAACAGAAACGCGTAAAATTCTGCACGACATGCACGTGACAGTAAAGCATTACGTCAACGGACAGGTCATCGTCTCAATCTGCGTCGGTGTGATGTCCTTGATCGGCTTCTTCATTGCTGACATTCAATATGCGTTATTGCTTGCCTTATTCTGTACGGTGACGAACATCATCCCGTATCTTGGACCTTACATCGGTGCCGTCCCGGCAGTCATTGTCGGATTCATTGATGATCCGATCAAAGCGGTCTATGCGATCATCACGATCGTCGTCGCGCAACAAATCGAATCGAACTTGATTTCTCCTTACGTTCAAGGAAAAACACTCAAGGTCCATCCCCTGACGATCATCATCGTTTTGCTAGTTGCCGGGAAAATCGGTGGCATCATCGGTGTCATCTTGGCAGTTCCGACCTATGCGGTCTCAAAAGTCGTCATTCAGAACATCGCTCGGATTTATCGTTTACGTCAGCAACGTCTCGACGTACCGGACGTGACGGTATCACCTGAATCGTTGAAGTAAAGTGTAACCCTCTGCTCTTTTTAGGAGCAGAGGGTTTGTGATTTTTACGGGAGAGGGATAAGGTAGAAGAAGAGAAAAAATGAAGAAGATTTCACAACTTCGACTCATTTTAGTTTATAAATTGATTGGAATCTTTTTTATAATGGTTATAATGTAGGATAGAGAACGAAAAGATAGATCGGAACGAAATCTTTGGACGTAAGGGGTAGAGCGCATGCATATCGTAGTGGTCGGCTTGAATAACAAAACAGCGCCTGTATCAATACGCGAACAAGTCTCATTTGGGGAGCATGAGATGAAGGGAGCGGTCGTCGCATTGCGCGATGAAAAAAGTATCTTTGAAAGTGTCATCGTCTCGACATGTAACCGGACGGAACTGTACGTCGTGACGGATCAGCCACATACAGGACGGTATTATACAAAACGTTTCCTTGCAAACTGGTTTGGTTTGACGATGGAAGAGCTCGAGCCGTATCTCTTCATCCATGAAGGATTCGATGCGATGAAACATCTGTTCCGCGTGACAAGTGGTCTTGATTCAATGATCGTCGGTGAAACGCAAATCCTTGGTCAGGTCAAGACAAGCTTCTTCATGGCACAGAAGCTTGAAACGACAGGAACGGTCTTTAACAAACTCTTCAAAGAAGCGGTCACGCTCGCCAAACGGGCTCACGCAGAAACTGGAATCGGTGAAAATGCCGTTTCTGTCAGTGCTGCTGCCGTCACGCTTGCCGAACAGTTACTCGGATCGCTTGAAGATAAATCGATTGTCGTCATCGGTGCGGGAGAAACTGGCGAATTGACGACGCTCAACTTATATGAAGCAGGAGCTCGTGACATCACGGTCTTTAACCGAACGCTCGCCAAAGCAGAAGAAGTCGCGAATCGGTTCGAAGGATCAGCGCATTCGATTAATGAAATGCAGTGCGGTTTGCTTCGGGCAGACATCGTCATTTCTTCAACAGGTGCAAAACGTGCCATCATCAAACGGGAAGACATCGCAGCAGCACAGCTGTTCCGTCACGATCGTCCATTCTTGTTGATTGACATCGCAGTACCGCGCGACATCGAACCGACCGTTGGTGACTTGCCAGGCGTTCATTTATATGATGTCGATGATCTGACATCGATCGTCCAGCAAAACATGGCGGAACGGATGAAGGAAGCGGCGAAAATCGAACAACGAATCGAAGCGGCAATCGCTGAGTTCGAAGGGTGGATGACGACACTTGGTGTCGTGCCGATCATCACGGAATTACGAGACCAAGCATTGCGGATTCAACAAGAGACAATGCAAAGCTTGGAACGGAAATTACCGGAGATGTCAAAACGTGAAAAAACCGTCATTGGTAAACACATGAAATCCATCATCAATCAATTGTTGCGTGAACCGCTATCTTACATCAAAGATGCGGCAGCGAAACCGGATGCTGATGAGCGGATTGCGCAGTTCATGGATACGTTCGCATTAAACGAAGACTTGTTTGATGGGCTCGAAGATGAAATCGTGACGTCAGAAGAGACGACACCTTCAGCAAAAGCTGTGAACCGGTGAACAAAGTACGATTTGTGTTACAATAGAAAATGCATGGGGCGGACTTGTGCCGCCCCTTTATCATTGTACAGGGGGATTTTAGCATGCGAAAAATCATTGTTGGATCGCGAAGCTCGAAGCTAGCGATGACACAGACGAAATGGGTCATTGATCAGTTGAAACAAGCCGGCGCGCCGTATGAGTTCGAAATCAAGAACATCATCACAAAAGGAGACCGCATTTTGGATGTGACGCTCTCAAAAGTCGGTGGTAAAGGGTTATTCGTAAAAGAGATCGAACAGCAGATGATTGACGAAGAAATCGATTTTGCTGTTCACAGCATGAAGGATTTACCGTCTGAACTACCGGATGGTCTCATCATCGGTGCCACACCAGCGCGTGTCGATGCGCGTGATGCCTTGATCACGAAAACAGGAGAAGGTCTTGCTTCCTTGCCAGAAGGTGCGGTTGTCGGCACGAGCAGCTTACGTCGTGGATCACAATTGCTAAAACTCCGCCCTGATTTAAAAATCGAATCGATTCGCGGGAACATCGATACACGACTTGATAAATTAAAAAATGGTCCGTTTGACGGGATTCTGCTTGCAGCAGCTGGTCTAAAACGGATGGGTTGGTCTGAAGACGTCGTCTCGGAATATCTCTCGACAGATGACATGATTCCAGCCGTCGGTCAAGGAATCCTCGGTATCGAATGTCGCGAACATGACCAAGAAGTACGTGACCTTCTGCACCTGATTCATGATCAGATGACGGAAAAAGTAGCTTACGCAGAGCGCGCTTTCTTAGCGGCGATCGAAGGTAGCTGTCACGTTCCTGTTGGTGGATTCGCAACGATCAACGAAGACATGTCAACGACACTTGTTGGATTCATCGGATCCGTCGATGGAGAGCAAATCCTAATCGAGCGCGAATCAGGTCTTGACCCGATGCAACTCGGTCAAGACGTTGCCGAACGTCTGCTTGCTTCGGGCGGTCGTGAGATTCTCGCGACACTTCCGGATGACTTGTAAGCAGGTACTCTTCACGGGCAGTCGACCACCGACGACCGAGCAGATGGCGCGACTGCGCGCCGTCGCGATCGAGTCGGTGCACTATCCTGTCATTGAAACGCGACCGGTTTCGTTTACGTTGCCAAGGGGAATTGATTGGCTCATCGTGACGAGTCCGAATGGTGTCCACCGGATTGCTGATGCGTTGCCTGAATTAGCTGCAACGCGTATCGCGGTCGTCGGACGAAAGACGGCAGACGCACTTGCGAAGTACGGTCGAACAGCCGACTTCTGTCCGTCGACCTTTACAGGAGATGCACTCGTCGCAGAACTCGTACCATACTTGTCTGACGGCGATCATATCGTTTTTGCGCGAGGGAACCGCTCGCGGCAAGCACCGGTCGATCAGTTACGAAAACTGAATCGATATACGATCGAGGATATCATCACCTATGAAACCGTCACTCGTCGGCTACCTGAAGCACTTGTCAAAACAGCCACCTATATTGGACTGCAGAGTCCTTCCGCTGTCGAAGCGATTGCTCCGCTAGACCCGAAGACGACCTTCATCGTCATCGGGACGATCACGGAGCAAGCAGCTAAAGCAGCCGGACTTCAACCGATCCATGTCGCCCGTGAATTCACGGTGGACGGCATGATTGATCGTATCATTGAGGAGGAATCAGCATGAACACATTAGAATACGCACGTCACCGTCGTTTGCGCCATACCGCATCACTCCGGTCACTCGTCCGCGAGAACCAGTTGCATAAATCAGATTTGATTTATCCGATCTTCGTCGCTGAAGGTGAAGATATTAAACGCGAAGTCAGTTCGATGCCAGGCGTCTTCAACTTATCACTTGATCATCTGACGGCTGAGATTGAAGAAGTCGTCGCACTCGGAATCGAATCTGTCATTTTATTCGGTGTCCCGCACGACCACTTGAAAGACGAGCAAGGATCAGGTGCGTTTCACGATCACGGGATCGTTCAAGAAGCGACACGTCTCGTCAAGAAGGTTGCCCCGCAGCTAACGGTCATCGCCGACACATGCTTATGTGAATATACGTCGACAGGTCACTGTGGAATCGTCGCCGACGGTACGGTCGATAATGATGCGTCATTACCGCTTCACGTCAAAACAGCCATCTCACAAGCTCGAGCAGGTGCCGACGTCATCGCTCCATCATCGATGATGGACGGATTCGTCGCAGCGATTCGTCAAGGATTAGACGAGAACGGCTTCAGCCATATTCCGGTCATGAGCTATGGTGTTAAATACGCGTCTGCTTATTACGGCCCATTCCGTGACGCGGCAAACTCGGCACCGGGAGAAGGCGACCGGAAAGGTTATCAAATGGATCCAGCAAACCGTCGCGAAGCGTTCCGCGAAGCAACAGCGGACGTCGATCAAGGAGCTGACTTCATGATCGTCAAACCTGCACTTGCGTTCATGGATATCATTCGTGATGTGCGCGAGCGAATCGATCTACCAATCGTTGCGTATAACGTATCGGGTGAGTATGCAATGGTCAAAGCCGCTGCCTTGAACGGCTGGATCGACGAAGAACGAATCGTCCTTGAGACGATGCTTGGCTTTAAACGAGCAGGCGCTGATTTAATCATCACCTATTTCGCAAAAGACATTTGTCGTTACCTGGAGGGGTCGAAATGAGCTTAATTAACCAGAACTCAAAATCAAAAGAAGCATTCGAGCGGGCACTCCCGCTCATGCCGGGTGGTGTCAACAGTCCGGTCCGTGCTTATAAATCGGTCGGGATGACACCGATTTTCGCAGATCATGCGAAAGGATCAAAGCTCTATGATATCGACGGAAAAGAGTATATCGATTATGTCCTGTCATGGGGACCAATGATTCTCGGTCATGCCGATCCAATCGTCACTTCAGCGATCCAAGAACAAGCGACACGTGGCTGGAGCTACGGGACACCAACGGAAATCGAATCAGCGATGGCGGAAGTCGTCATCAGTCGGGTGCCGTCGGTCGAAGTCGTCCGGATGGTCAACTCAGGGACTGAAGCAACGATGGCAGCGCTTCGTCTCGCACGTGGCTACACAGGTCGGACGAAAATCCTCAAGTTCGAAGGCTGTTACCATGGTCATGGGGACTCGCTCTTGATCAAAGCAGGTTCAGGTGTCGCGACACTCGGATTACCGGATTCACCAGGCGTTCCGGCGCAAATCGCGAGCATGACGCTGACAGTTCCGTACAACGATTTGGATGCTGTCCGGATCGCGTTTGAAAAACACGGCGACGATATCGCTGGTGTCATCGTCGAACCGGCTGCTGGGAACATGGGCTTCGTGCCACCAGAACCAGGCTTCCTCGAAGGCTTACGGGAAATCACGTCGGAAAACGGCGCTTTATTGATCTTTGACGAAGTCATGACCGGTTTCCGTGTCGGATTCCACTGTGCGCAAGGACACTTCGGTGTCACACCGGACATCACATGTCTCGGTAAAGTCATCGGCGGTGGCATGCCAGTCGGGGCTTACGGCGGACGTCGTGACATCATGGAACAGATCGCACCACAAGGTCCAATCTATCAAGCGGGTACATTATCCGGGAACCCACTCGCGATGGCAGCGGGTCTAGCGACATTGACACAATTGAAACCAGAGCACTATGAAGAGTTCGACCGGAAAGCAAGCCGTTTGTCGGAAGGTTACCTGAACGCTGCGGCGAAATACAACATTCCGCTGACGACGAACCGTGCAGGCGCGATGTTCGGTGTCTTCTTCACGAATGAACGCGTCACGAACTTCGAAAAAGCGAAAACATCGAACCTTGAGATGTTCCGTTCGTATTATCAAAAGATGGCGGCGCGTGGTGTCTTCTTACCACCATCACAATTCGAAGGTCTCTTCCTGTCGATCGCTCATACGGATGAAGACATCGAGCGGACGATCGAAGCCGTCGAATTGACGTTCAAGGAACTCCAAGTTGAATTTGGTCGTTAAGCAGTTCTTGACGATTGCTTGAACTCTCGGCTAAAATGAGTAAAGAAGAAAATGGCAACAGCGATGACGGGAAGAGTAGTCTTGTATTCGTACCGGTGTAGAGAACACATCCTTGGCTGAAAGATGTGACGGGCGAACAGGAGGAAGGTCACCCCACGAGCTGGTATCGTGAGTCTTACGAGCGATATCCGTCCTCCACACGTTACGTGGCTCGAGGGCATCCGATTTTGGATGAACTAAGGTGGTACCGCGGAAAAAAGCAACGGCTTTCTTTCGTCCTTAGCATAGGACGAGAGAAGCCGTTTTTATTATGGACAAAAAGGGAGCGATCAGGATGCAGGAATTATCAATGCCAACGAAGTATGATCCGCAGGCAACGGAAGAAAAATGGTACGACTTTTGGGTGAAAGGTGACTATTTCAAAGCCGATCAGGATCCAGAAAAAGAGCCGTACACGATCGTCATTCCACCACCGAACGTCACAGGTAAATTGCACCTTGGTCACGCGTGGGACACGACGTTACAAGACATGCTGACACGGATGAAGCGGATGCAAGGATTCGACGTCCTTTATCTACCAGGAATGGACCATGCCGGTATCGCGACGCAAGCAAAAGTCGAACAAAAACTGCGGGCAGAAGGGCAATCACGTCTTGAAATGGGTCGTGAGAAATTCCTCGAGCAATCTTGGGCATGGAAAGAAGAGTACGCGTCAACGATCCGTGCACAATGGGCAAAACTCGGTCTTGGACTCGATTATTCGCGTGAACGCTTCACGCTCGACGAAGGGTTGTCGGAAGCAGTTCAAGAAGTCTTCGTGAAACTTTACGAAAAAGGCTTGATCTATCGTGGCGAATACATCGTTAACTGGGACCCAGCGACGAAAACAGCGATCTCGGATATCGAAGTCATCTATAAGGATATCGAAGGGGCGTTCTATCACTTCAACTATCCATTGACGGACGGTTCAGGTCACGTTGAACTCGCGACGACACGTCCTGAGACGATGCTCGGTGATACAGCGATCGCCGTGAACCCGAAGGATGAGCGTTATGCTCACCTCGTCGGAAAAACGATCACGTTACCAATCGTCGGTCGCGAGATTCCGATCGTTGCCGATGACTATGTCGACATGGAGTTTGGTACAGGTGTCGTTAAGATTACACCAGCACATGACCCGAACGACTTCGAAGTCGGTAACCGTCACGAGTTACCACGTGTCCTCGTCATGAATGAAGATGGAACGATGAACGAGAACGCAGGGAAATACGAAGGCATGGATCGTTTCGAATGCCGAAAACAAATCGTTGAAGATTTAAAAGCAGAAGGTGTTCTGATCAAGATCGAACCACACTTGCACTCTGTTGGTCACTCGGAACGTTCAGATGCAATCGTCGAGCCGTATCTCTCATTACAATGGTTCGTCAAAATGGAACCACTCGCGCAAAAAGCACTCGAGGAACAACAAGGACCGGACAAGGTCAACTTCGTTCCACAACGCTTTGAAAACACGTATGTACGCTGGATGGAAAACATCCGTGACTGGTGTGTCAGCCGTCAACTGTGGTGGGGACACCGGATTCCGGCTTGGTACCATAAAGAAACAGGCGAAGTCTACGTTGGCAAGGAAGCACCAGCCGATCTCGAGAACTGGGAGCAAGACAACGATGTTCTCGATACATGGTTCTCTTCAGCCCTTTGGCCGTTCTCAACAATGGGTTGGCCGAACACGGACGCAGCGGATTATCAGAAATACTTCCCGACATCGACACTCGTTACAGGGTACGACATCATCGCCTTCTGGGTATCACGGATGATCTTCCAATCGTATGAATTCACGGGACAACGTCCATTCCAAGACGTCTTGATCCACGGATTGATTCGTGATTCGGAAGGACGCAAGATGTCGAAATCCCTCGGGAACGGGATCGACCCGATGGATGTCATTGAGAAGTATGGTGCCGATTCACTTCGTTGGTTCTTAACGACAGGATCGACGCCAGGGAATGATCTTCGTTTCTACTGGGAAAAGATCGAAGCAACATGGAACTTCTCGAACAAACTGTGGAACGCAAGCCGTTTTGCCTTGATGAACATGGATGGTCTAACGTTTGATCAGATTGATTTGACAGGCGAGAAATCACTCGCAGATAAGTGGATCCTGACACGTTTACAGACAACGATTGATGACGTGACACGTCTATCGGATAAATATGAGTTTGGTGAAGCAGGACGTATTCTCTATCACTTCATCTGGGAAGACTTCTGTAACTGGTATATCGAGATGGCGAAGTTACCGCTCAACGGGGAAGACGAAGCAGCGAAACAAACGACGCGTTCGGTTCTTGCCTATACACTCGACCGGATCATGCGCTTGATGCATCCGTTCATGCCGTTCATCACGGAAGAAATCTGGCAACACTTACCGCATGAAGGTGAGACGATCACACGTGCCGCATGGCCGACACGCGAGGCGTCACTCGACTTCCCGGAAGCTGTTCCAGCATTTGAAGCGGTTCAGAACGTCATCCGTTCGGTTCGTAACATCCGCGCGGAAGTGAACGCACCGATGTCGAAACAGATCCAACTGTTCATCTCGACGAACGACGCACGTGTTCAAGACGACTTGTCGTCAAACAGCTCGTACTTGCAAAAGTTCACGAACGCGTCTGAACTCCGGATTGAAGAGCAAATGCCAGCGCCAGAAAAAGCGATGAGTGCGATCGTAACGGGAGCAGAATTGTTCATCCCACTCGCTGACTTAATCAACATCGAGGAAGAAATCGCGCGCTTGAATAAAGAACTCGTCAAGTATACGAAAGAAGTCGAACGGGTCGAGAAAAAACTCAACAACCCTGGCTTCGTCGGCAAAGCACCGGCACATGTCATTGATGAAGAAAAAGCGAAGGCACTTGATTACACGGAAAAACGTCAAGCTGTCGAAGCACGCATCAACGAACTCTCACACTAATTACAGCAGTGGCTCAAGTCTCCTTGAGCCACTTTTTTTAAAGGAGCGAACAGCATGAGGACGCGAGAAGATGTATTGGATTGGTTATCGAGCTTACTAGCATTCGGCGTCAAACCAGGTCTTGAACGGATGCAGGCGATGTTACTGGAATTACAGATTGACCCGGACGCGATTCCGACGATTCATGTCGCTGGCACGAACGGAAAAGGATCGACGGTTGCGTTCTTACGTGAGATGGGAATTGCGGAAGGATTACAAATCGGGACGTTTACGTCGCCGTATATCATTCAGTTCGAGGAACGGATCATGTTGAACGGGGTGCCGATCGCAGAAGATGAACTGGTCGCAGCTGCGATCGCTGTTCAAGCTGCCATCGGGCACATCGATCCGGCACTCGGTACGGTCACTGAGTTCGAGGCATTAACGGGGCTTGCCTTCTACTACTTTGATCAGATTCGCCCGGATTTCGTCATCTATGAGGTCGGTCTCGGTGGACTGTATGACTCAACGAACGTCTTCAAGAAGCCGTTCGCAGCGATCATCACATCAATCGGTCACGATCATCAAGCGATTCTCGGAGATACGCTCCAAGAGATCGCCTTACAGAAGTTCGGCATCATCAAACAAGGGACACCGGTCATCGCCGGGAAACTGCAAGAAGAACTGACAGTGCCGTTAATGGCGTATTGCGGTGACCGGAAC
>NZ_DFQK01000009.1:53645-90223 GCF_002377745.1 Exiguobacterium sp. UBA3491 | reverse complement strand
GTATGCAACGTTGAAATGGAGTCAGGAAGCCATCATCCGTTACCGCTTAAAAGAGACGGGGACCTGGGCGACATATGATGGAATACCAGAGACGCGCTTAGGTCTTGAAGGCCATCATCAAGTCCATAATGCGGCGAACGCCGTCATTTGTGCGCGGCGACTCGGCTGGTCGAAGGCGGCAATCCGAAAAGGATTACGGGAGGCAAAACATCCGGGACGGTTTGAGATCATCTCGCGCAAACCACGAATCATTCTCGATGGTGCCCATAACCCGGAAGGCATCACGGCACTGGTTGAACGCTTAAAAGAGGAATCAAAGCCCGTGACGTTGCTCTGTTCGATTTTGCGTGACAAAGACCGGACGGCGATGCTAACGCAGTTACGTAGTATTACACCAGATATTTATGAGACGACATTTAATTTTCCGCGAGCGCGGACGATAGAGGAGTTAGAGCAAGAAGGCGCCAATGTAACGACGGTCGAAGCGTTCTTCAATCAATTAGAGATGGACCGGACATATGTCGTGACGGGATCACTCTATTTCATCAGTGAAGTGCGTCATTATTACGCTTCCATTTTTACAAAAAAGGGAAAATCCTGATTCTCTCGTTATAATGAAATGGGGGAGTATAGTCCCATATTTTGATGACACGATGAGGAGACGATAAATGATGAAGCAGTGGATCCGTCTAGCCTTAGCTACCTTACTGATTTTTTCAAGTTTTACGTATATACAGGAGCCACATTCTAAAGCCGCAACGGGTGAAAAGTTTAAGATTTTAGAAATACGTGATGAATGGTCGACGACGAATCGGATTGATCCGGAAACGACAATTGCGTCATTGTCACTATTAAAAGAGTTGAGTACTAGTCAATATGATGTCAAGATGATGACGGTCAAAGAGTTAAATGCGTCCCGTTTTCCATTAGATGGAGCGTTTGATGCGATTGTTTTTGATCCGTCTGTTTTTACAGGATTAGACCGTTATGCTGTAAAAGTTTCTGATACTTCGAAACAGCATAATACAAGTAGATTAGAAAATGACATTACGAAATTAAAAGCAAATGAGATTCTGACGAACTATATTCAAAAAGGACTGCCGGTCTTTTTGCACTCTGATGTGCTGACACATGCAACGAGTAATTTCACTTCGATTTTTAAGCAAAGCATGACATCTGGTGCTGCGATTGCCTACACGGATTCGAAACAAGTCGTCCTCCGACTAAAATCTGAAAAAATCGAGCGACCTCGTTTGAGCAAAGTAGCGGTTTCGCAAGCTGGTCAATCGTTAACATCGGTAGATAAAGCAGCACCGGCTTCACCAGATAAACCAATTGATTTTAATTTTACGCTTGATCAAACTACAGCTAATACACGTGTCCAGTTGTATATTGACTTTAATAGTAATGACCAATTCGATGAGTCAGAGAAAGTCGACGAGAAAGTAGCTACAGTTTCTGGTTCAGTATCGTATCGCTTTGATGCACCGAGCTATACGGGACCACGGAATTGGATGATTCGACTCGTAAGTGAAGATGGGCTGACGGATTATAAGATGGGAAGCTTTTTAATGCAGGACCAAGAAGTTAAAGCGAAAATTTTACAAGTCACGCGTTCTGGAACGACCGGTTCAATCAACGGTTTTATGAACTCAGGAACTTTACTAAAACAAGATGGGTTATATGACTTCAATGTAGAAGTCATTTCTGCGGACACGTTTAATAAAGCGTATGCCAGTAAAAATATAAATACATCCTATGATATGCTGATCTTCGGTTTTCAGGATTCGTATGGTGCAGCTTCACTCAGTGATCCTGCATCAGATGCTATTCTTAACTTCACGAATACAGGGCAAGGATTGATGCTGACACATGATACGATCTTTAGACCGGCACAATCCAGCAAACCAGAGCTATTCTGGGAAACAAAGTTTGTAGATCTCGCAGGTCAAAAGAACTTTACAAACATGGGTTACGCGGCACCTCGAACATCAGGTCAAGCCGTCAAACAAAATGCGGGCGTCATGACTTCCTATCCATTTGCCTTAGCTGATACGGTTGCTATCGCAACGACACACAATCAATATTTTGGTCTGGATCTTGAACAACCGGATTTGATTCCATGGTATAACATCCGGGAAAACAACCTTAGTAGTTCGAATCAGGCTGCCGGAAGAACAATTGGTGATGCGCGCAACCACTATTATATGTATACCAAAGGAAACGTTACGTATTCCGGAGCAGGACATACTTCGAGCTTTAATCAACAACAAGAAAAAGAACTATTCTCAAACACGATGTACCGCGCGTTCATTGGTGCGAACCATAAACCTTTAATAAAGAACATCTTACTAACGGATAAATCAAGTTATCTCGAGAACGAACCGTTGACGATCTCGTATCAAGTCAACGACTACGACCTACAAGATCGTGAGTTGAAGACACGTATCTATATTGATGATGAGAAAGTCTTTGAAAACAATAAGTTGAAAAACAACTCGTTCGTCAGTCAATCGTTCGATTCAAAGCTCAAAGGGAAGACGAGTGTGACGATCCGGATTGAAGCAGAAGATCAACGAGGTGCCAAAACAATTGAGACGCGGACCGTTCAAGTCGTTCGTCCAGCTGCGTCTATGCCTTTCGTCCTTTCACGCTCGATTGACCCAGCTACGATTCCAAAAGGGGAAACAGCGGATATCACCTACACCGTCAAAACGTCTCCGATGATGCAAAAGGATGCCATTGGTAACAACGGATACATCATGGGACAATTCTCGGTGACGATGGAAAATATCCTGTTCAACGAACAATTCCCAAGTAATCTTGAAATCTTATCAACGACTGGTCTGACTGGAGCGAATATTACAGGACAGACGATTAAAGGGAGACTCCCGGATATCGAATACGATGAGGCGATTTCAGGTGTTCATAAAGGGGAATGGATCGCAGATCAATCAGAAGTAACATTCACTGTCAAAGTACGTGCCAAAGATAATGCAGGAGTTCATGTACTTGATAAAAAAGACAATACGCTGACATCGACGAAAAACGTCTACCGAGATAAAAAGAACGGAAAAGATAAATCAACAACTGTCACCAATGATCCACAAGCTTTTCCGACGATTGGTTATGCACTAACACCATCCTATGCGACAAGTGCGAAAATTCCGTCCGTTAAGATGGATATCACAACACCATCATATAAAGTTTTACCAGAAATCAGTCCTATAGGTAGTCAGTACGGCACGTTAAAATGGTCAATCGTAGATTCAGAAATCGCATCCATCGATGAAGCTGGTGTCATCAAGCCGAAAAAAGTCGGGACGACACAGATTAAACTCGTCGTACCAGTCGGAAACGGTAAAGAGTTGACGGCGACTTCTGAACTCGTCATCAATGATGTGTTCGGAGGACTCATCGTCCGCAACGTGCCAGATACGTTATATATTGGCGAAACAAAATCAATGACAGGAATCGCTTCGATGGTTTCGGGAAGCAACACGCCGATTCAGTGGATCATAACGAATGATTCGCGGGTTACGACAAATGGTTTAACTAAGAATACGTTGGAGTTGACAGGAAAGACACCAGGCACAGTCACGGTCAAAGCGGTCGTACCTGCGACAGCTGGAAGCTCGACTTATCTTGCCCAATCAACGACGTATACGATTCAAGTGAAGTTGCCGGAATTATCCGTTTCCCCAAGTAATCTGGAACTGTGGGTTGGATCGAATCAAGATGTAACGGCGACGTTCAATCCGAACTATCCGTTACCATTTACGACTTCAACTGCTAGTAATGCAATTGAATTGAAACAGACAGCATCGGGTTATACGATCACGGGTAAAGTCGGCACACCAAACGGACCGGTCGAAGCGTTGTTGAAGTTAACTGATTTCCCGGATACAGTCGCGAAGACGCTTGTACGAGTACGTGAGAACCCACTTAATCTGACAGCCGATGATATCGCGATGACGATGAAGGATGATAAAAAATCACCGATTCTGCGCTGGTTCCCAGTGACGACGACAGAACGCTTCTATCGCTTAGAAGTGCTTCAGGGTAAGGAATACGTCAAAATTGATCCGACAGGACAAGCGCTACAACCACTTCGTCCAGGTGTGGCACGCATTAAAGTTACAGTATTAAAAGAAAACAAAGATGTGCTCGAAGTCATGAAAGACAATCAAAAAACACCACTAACGACGACATTCAAGGTAACGATTAGTTCTGAAGCAGGAACGTCAGACTTGGATGGAGATGTTTATTAAGAAGTGGGGACGCTATCTATGAAACGCAGACGAATCATTGTCGTCCTCTTGATTTTAATCATTATTGGAATCGGGGGGGCGATATATGTTACGAAATCAAATCAACAAGCAGCACTGGAACAAGGACTGCGTTCAGAAAAACCAGAACAACTTGCGAACGCATTAAAAGATGCTTCTTTATCAACAAAGAAGAAGGATCGTTACATTCGTCGCTTCCAGGAAACACTCGCTTTTGACAAAGCAAACCTCCTTCTTGATGAGCAGACCGTAAAAAATAAAGCGAACTGGTTTTATGCGGCGCAATTTGCGCCGCGTAGCACGGTCGCTGAATGGTTGGCAGAAGGTGCAAAAATCAGTCAACTGAATGCGCAAGGTCAGTCGGTTCTTCATGTGGCAACGAGTGTGAATCGATCGATTGATGCGTATGCTCTTTTGATAAAAAAAGCGTCTAAAAAAGAGCTCAATCGCATCGATGACTTTGGTCATACACCACTCTTTTATGCGACACTGGATCAAAATGAGGCAGCGATTGAACTGTTGTTAGAAGCAGGAGCTGATTCGAATCGTGGGAAAGAGAAACCGGTCTATGAAACGGTCAAACAAAATCGAAAAGATTTGTACGCCATGTTAGAACAGAACGGTGCAACGGTAGAAAGCAAAAAGGTGAAAAAGCTCGCTAAGCAATACCGTGCAACAAAATTCTAGTCAAAAAAGAGTCATTCGTCGCAAGCGAATGACTCTTTTTTATATGTGTTACGGTTGAACGCGTTTTGGTGTTTCGACATACAATTGGACAGCTCGATTGAGTGGAAGTAAGGCTGTTGGATTTTTTAATACTGTCGCATCATACGCCATTCGTAGACGGGATGCTTCAAAGTCAGAGGATTTGTTAGCGACCATCAGTTTTTCGAGTTCTTTTACGTTTGCAGGAAACGCATTTTCAGGTAAGTCCAATTTTCCACGATAGGCGTTGACTTCTAGATTACCCTTCGTAAAAATGCCACCGCGTACATTCATCGTCGAACCTACAGAGTAAATCGTATTTTTTTGATTGTCGTCACTATACAGAAACGCATTTAAATCAGGTGTAGTTGTTTGGGGCGTCGAAAATTTATTGACGCGGTTAATGACAAGATTTCCTTTGCTGAGTAAAATCAATGTATTTTGTTTAGCTGTTGAAGTCAGCCCTTGAATGTTTGCGTCATCCAGACGACTTGTTCCGGTCGCATAAATCGTCGTTGCAAATCCAACATTTCCTCGAATCAGTAAGTTGCCAAGAACGACGAGAGGACGTTTGATCTCGAGCGGCTGGGTCAAAGGATTCAAGGAAGAGATCGTTAAGTTGCCGTTAATGATTAAAGGTTCGAGTGTTTCTTGAACAAGATCATCTGTCAATGTCACAGTATTGTCTGTATTCAATGCTGGACTGATCATTTGTCGCTTCGTATCAAGTTCCGTTAAAAAAGGTCCCGTTAATATAGATTGTGGAATCGAGGAATTTTTTAATGTAGACGCGACTTGTGTAAGAGGCGTATTCACTGGTAATTTCAAGAAATCGTTCAACGCATAGTCAAAATCGAACGGAACGAGTGTTTCTTTCGTTGATACTAGCTCCGTTGCACCTTTCGGATCAAAAATCGTTTTATCACACACGAGGTAATCCCTACACTTCAATAATGGCTGAGTCTTCTCTTGGAAAACGCGTACCTGACCTGCGATGTAGGGAAGTGCTTTAGTATTAGTGAAGATTCCATCCTCGTCGTTGTATTTAAATATCGGGGTCGCAGTTGCTTGCAGGGCGTTGCGAGAAAAAATATTACCTTCGATCAAGGGAGCACCATTTAAGATGACTTGATCATCTGAACCTAACGTATAGTACAAAAAACTAGGAATCGCAGACAAATAGACACGTTGTCGATACGTTTTTTTGATTGCCGGCTGATCACCTTTTTGTTTTGAGACTGTCGCTGTTAAATCAAGCGCTTTGACACGAACGTTCGATGCGGTTTCATTCAGCTTGACGGTCACGTTCGGAACGATTGTTTTTAAGGGTAAAACGATAGAATTATCGATATTCTCAAACAATGCCTGAGAAGAAGTCGTTGGTGAAGTCCCAGTCGTCTTAGAGACGATATTCTGGAGGGAGGCGACTGCTAAATCAAGATCATTTTGTGTCGTCGTCTCGACATCGATATCCGTCTCGCGGATTTCGGTTAGGCGAGTTGACTGTAAACTGATGCCAATCGTCGCAACGGCGAGGACAGACAGGACGGTTAAAGTCACAAGAACGAAAAGTAATGTATAGCCTTGTTCGGATTTACGCATACCGTGTTCCTTTCTGAGTTAAAATCCAATCGTACTCGTGAAGGTCTGAACTTCCTCTTGATCTGTCGATTGAATTGTAGTTGTAATCGTTAAAATACCGTGAATGACGTAGCGACCCGGATACATTCCTGATGTAATGGTTTGATACTCCGGACTCGATAACTTGAACGTCTGTAGTAATTCAGTTTGGTCGTCGATTGACTGTGTCGCTGATTCATACGTTAGTTCGGTGCTGTCCAATGTTTGTTCTGCGAACGTATAACGAACGGGTGTCGCTTCTTTCTCTGAAGCAGATGCTTCTTCTGTTGCGTTAAAAGGTTCGAATCCACTGGCACGCTCAAGTAACCCAGTATCGGCGTTCAAGACAGGGAGTGTTCTTTTATAAAACGATAGCTGTTTTGCTTCATCGATCCGAATTGCATCAAATCCACCGATTTCATTTAATATGATACCGACGCGGCTATCAGCTTCACTACGCAGTTCACTGATGATTCCTGTTGCCCGAAAGCTTTTCGTACCAGAGATGAACACAGTCAGGATGACAGCACTGAAAATCGAGGCGATGACGATGGCGACGAGTAGTTCGACGAGCGAGAAGCCGTCATTTTGTTGTCGGAAAACTTTGATTGAGCGTCGCATTCGTAATCGATCCTTTCAATGATGTAATCGGTTCAGTAGTTCCTTCTATGTAGACGAATACATGGAGGTCAAGAAGATTCGGATTAACGACTCCTTCGAGTTTCCGAGGTGTCACACTGTATTTGACTTCAAAGTCAATGTTATTGATTTCAGGATTAGTAAAGATTGATGAACAAATAGCCGATAGTTCACAAGAAGGAGACGTGGGCTCTGGAATGACATATTTTCCATTCAGATAAGTAGCTTTGTCTGCTTGTTTTGATAAAGAACTGAAGGCGAAGGGTTCGTCACTTGTCGCTTCTAAAGCTTCTCGCTTGATATAAGAGGTTGCGTTTTTTGCCAGATAATTCGCGAACGTCAACTCCGTACTGTCGCGTGAGGCAGCTAGTGACTGAGAAAAAATGCTGATCAGAGAGACCGATATGATAGATAAGATCGTAATACTGACTAATACTTCGATTAGCGAAAAACCGCCTTGCTCGCGTTGCATGGATTCACCTCTACTTCATGATAGATGAGGATGAAAGATCCTAAATGATTTTTCTAGAAAATCAAAAACAGCACCTATTCACAGATCATGAAAGGATTTGTCAGGATAGGACTTATGTTTCATCATAATATTCATTATAATGGAAATACTAGGCACCTGAAATGATTAAATTCATACAGAAAGGAAACAGATGATGATTAATCCGAAGCGTTTTGCTATACATACACTTTTGCTACTAGTACTAGTAGCCTTGATTTACGTACCATCGTTTGCCTTGATTTCCTTTACCGGTAAAGCAACGGCACCTACGACGTTTTCTGAGACGGCACGGATTGGATCGGTTCCAGTCAGTGGCATGGATCGAAAGGAAGCACAATCGAAAGTTGAGAAAGCGATTACGGAGTGGACGAAGAAAACGCCGCTGACGACTGGAACGGGAGAAGAGACGACACCGATTCCAACAGAAGTCGTGACGATCAACGCCGCTGATTCTGTCAAAAAAGCTTCTTTGAAAAAAGGCGGAGACTTGATGGTTGCAGTAGACGAGGCAGCGCTAGAGAATTTTCTAGCGACACAGCCAATCAGTTACTCGGATGAGCAACTCGTTGCCTTTAAAACCTGGTTAATCGATACGAGCAAAACGTTACAGGAAGGAAACTTTGATCCTGCTCAATCAGAAGCTGCAGTCGATCCAACAGGGGAGGTCGTCTCGACGGTTTCATTCTCGACACGTTCTGCTGCTGAAGAACAGATGATCACGGCAATGATGAATGTCGAAATCAAGCCGGGACAATTGATGAATGTCAAGACGTACGGCATGGATGCAGTCGCAGGATCGTATGTCGGTAGCAAGCTATACGAACTGTTCGCAAAGACACCATTTGAAATCGTCGAACGGATGCCGCATGCGGCATTACCAGACGGCGTCACACTAGGATATGACGTCAAAATTGATGAGAAAACAGATTTTGCTGTTCGTAATACACAAGCATCCATCTATCGTGTCATTGCGACCCAAAACGGGAGCGATGTCACGCTTGAATTGCGAGGCACACCGTTCAAGGAAACGGTCACGACCGTTCTTGAAGGCGAAAAAACGATTCCATTCCGGACGATCACACGTTATTCTGCAACGCTTACGGCAGGAACGACGAGCGATACACAAGCGGGAGAAGAAGGGAAATCGATTGAAGTCTATCGCGTGACGAAGACGGCTCAAGGTGAGAAGAAGCAGTTATTGTCTCTTGATTTCTACAGCGCCATCCCGGCAATCGTCACAAAGAGTAGTCAAGAAGAACAAGCACCTGTCGTCGTACCTGAACCGGAAGATGACACGAACTCTGATGATTCTACGGATACGAATGATTCCAATGATTCAACGAAAACAGATGATACAGACAATCAAACGACGGATGAACCGCAGACAGATGGCGTCGAGACGCCGGATACACCAACGTCTCCGACAAGTCCGACGTCACCTGATACACCTGATAGTAACGAAACGGGTGATCCTGCTTCACCAGTAGAAGGTGAAACAACAGGAGAACCTGTCGGATAAGAAGGAGGAAACAAGATGAACTGGACGACGATAGCAATTGAACTAGGTATCATCATCGGTCTAGCGACAATCATCTGCGGTCTGATGTTTGCGGTGACGATCCCTTACGTGACGACTGTGACGACAAAAGCGATTTTATCCGTTGCGGCGATCTTGATCGTGACGTTGATCTATTTCAGTATTCAACTCGACTGGATCACGAACCCACTCGTTCTCGCCGGGATTGTCGTCTTATGTCTGTTGACCGCAGTCGTGACAAGTGTAGTTGATGAAAAACATCAAAAACCGGATGTGTTAGAGGAAGAAGAAACATGGCACGCGGAAGGATGACACGTTAAATGGCAATGAAACGAAAACGTTTAGGGGAAATGTTGATCGAAGAAAGCCTCGTGACGGAGCAACAAGTCGAAGAGGCGTTGACGGTCAAACGATCGACCGAAAAACTCGGGGATGCACTGCTTCGACTTGGTCACTTGACGGAACAACAATTACTAGAGGCACTGCATCATCAATTGAAGATTCCAATCATCCAGTTGTACAACTATCCAGTTGACGTCGCCGTCACGAAACTGATTTCAAAAGACCTCGCACAGCGACATACACTCGTTCCAGTTTACCGGGAAGGAAATCGTTTATTCATAGCTATGGCGGATCCGATGGATTTGATCGCGATCGATGATTTGCGGATGCAGACCGGTCTATCCATTGATGTCGGAATCGCGACGCGTGACGAAATCAGACGAACGATTCTGAAATACTACGACATTGATTCGTCGTTACGGGAGCTACTCGAATCCGATGACATGATGGAGTCGGATCAATCCCGTGATGTCGTGACACGCGAAGATGCACCCATCATCCGGCTCGTCAATCAAATTCTAGAGAACGCGATTGCTCAGCGTGCATCCGATATTCATATGGATCCGCAGGAAACGTCGATGACGATCCGGATTCGGATTGATGGAGAACTACGAACGGAGAACAATTATCCGAAGCAGATCCAAAGCATTCTGACGACCCGGATCAAAGTCATGAGTGAACTTGATATCACTGAGTCACGCTTGCCACAGGATGGACGGATTAAATATGTCTTTAACGGATTACCATATGATTTCCGTGTCTCGACCTTGCCAACTGTTTACGGTGAGAAGGTCGTTATCCGGATTCTTGACAGCTCGAACTCGAACATCTCGATTTCAAAAATCGGTTTTAGTTCGCGGAATGAATCACAGTTCCGGGAGATGCTGAAGCGCCCGAACGGCATCATCTTGATCACCGGTCCGACTGGGTCCGGGAAATCATCGACGTTGTATGCCGCGTTAAATGAGTTGAATGACGAGTCACGCAACATCATCACTGTTGAAGATCCGGTCGAGTATCAAGTCGATGGAATCAACCAAGTTCAAGTCAACGCGAAGATTGGGTTGACGTTTGCGAGTGGTCTTCGCTCGATTCTTCGTCAGGATCCGAACGTCGTCATGGTCGGGGAGATTCGCGACATCGAGACGGCTGAGATTTCGATTCGTGCTTCGCTAACAGGACACTTGGTTCTTTCGACTTTACACACGAACTCTGCCGTTAGTTCGATCACGCGATTGATTGACATGGGGGTCGAACCGTTCCTTGTTGCTGCTTCTGTCAGTGGATTGATTGCACAACGACTTGTTCGCCGTGTCTGCCGTGATTGTGGCGAAGTCCATCCGATTTCGAAACGAGAACAAGAGTTATTTGATCAAGAAGGAATCGAAGCGACGACGGTCATGCGTGGACGTGGTTGCTCGTCTTGTAATATGACGGGGTACCGTGGACGGGTTGCGATTCAAGAGGTCATCATGATTGATGAAGTGTTACGCCGGATGATCATGAATCAATCGACGGAAAGTGACATCACAGCGTACGTTAAGGAGCAAGGACAACGATTCCTGCTTGCAGATGGTCTATCAAAGGTCGCAGAAGGGATCACGACGACAGAAGAGATTTTACGGACGGTGATTTCAGAATGAATAGTACGATGGAACGAGCACAAATCGAAGATATCTTACGTTCGTCGAAAGAACGAGGAGCGTCCGATGTTCACTTGACGGCGGGATCACCACCCGTCTTTCGAATCAACGGAACGTTGACACCGTTTGGGACAGAAAAGATGAAACCGATCATCATTGATGGATTTGTCAGGTCTTTGATTACAGAAGAGATGTACCAACAGCTGAAACAGGACCGAGACATCGACTTTTCATTCGGTGTGACCGGTGTTGCCCGGTACCGGGTCAATTGTTTTTATCAACGGGGCGCTTTGTCAATGGCGTTTCGGACGATTCCGACAGAAGTACCGACACTTGAACAACTGGCGCTTCCGCCTGTCTTAAAACGATTCTTAACGAAACCACACGGGTTGATTCTCGTGACGGGTCCGACGGGTTCCGGGAAATCGACGACGCTTGCAGCGATGATTAATGAAATCAATCAGACGATGTATAAACGGATCATTACGCTCGAAGATCCGATTGAATACTTACATAGTCATCATAAAAGCCTAATCGATCAGCGAGAAATCGGGATCGATGCGCCGCGCTTTGCAACCGGCTTACGTTCAGCGCTCCGTCAAGATCCAGATGTCATTTTGCTCGGTGAGATGCGGGACCTTGAGACGATTGCGACCGCCGTGACGGCAGCGGAGACGGGTCACCTCGTCTTTGCAACGGTCCATACGTCGACGGCTGCCTCAACAGTCAGCCGAATCATCGATGTTTTCCCGTCAGAGCAACAAGATCAGATTCGAGCTCAACTGGCGAACGTCCTTGCGGGTGTCATCTCGCAACGCTTGATGCCGCGTGCAGACGGCACAGGACGCGTCGCTGCCCTTGAGATCATGGTCGATACACCAGCTGTCTCGAACTTGATTCGGACCGGTAAGGAATATCAGATTCAATCCGTCCTGCAGACGGGTAAACAATACGGCATGCAGACGATGCAGATGGCATTGCAGGATCTCGTCAGTCGGGGATTGATTCCGGCTTCTGCTGCATCACCGTACATATCGGGGTGAACACATGGCAGTATTCATTTATGAAGGTCGGACGATGGCCGGCAAACGAAAGAAAGGCAAGATTACAGCACTTACGAAACGAGAAGCCGCAGAACGGTTGCGGACGGATCAGATTGCTGTGACTTCGCTTCAAAAACAAGAGTCAAAAGGATTGAACACCGAGATTACGTTTCTCAGTGCAAAACCGAAAATTGAACATCTCGTCATGTATGCGCGTCAGTTCGCGACACTCGTCAGGTCTGGTGTCTCAATCGTCAAGGCGACGGAAATTCTGCGGAAGCAGACGGAGTCGAAACCACTCGAACGGGCACTCGTTGAGGTCGAAGATGACTTACGAAGTGGGATTCAGTTTTCGCAAGCGATTGAAAAACATCCACGAGTCTTTGATACATTCTTCGTCAGTATGGCGATGGCGGGAGAGGCAAGTGGGAATCTCGAGGAAGCACTTGATAACATCGTCACCCAGCTTGAAAAACAATATGAAATCAAAAGGAAAGTCATCTCGGCATTGATCTACCCAGCGGTTGTTTCACTCGTTGCCGTTGGGGTCGTCGTCTTCTTAATGATGAACGTCGTACCGACGTTTGCATCGATCTTTGATCAGCTCGGTAGTGAGTTGCCTTTGATCACGAAGCTCGTCGTCGCCGTATCGGATTTCTTCGTCGCGTACTGGTGGGTCATGTTGTTAATTGCTTTTGGATTAATTGGATTACTGTACTTTAATTTAAAAAACGAACGCCAACGACTATTTTTCGATCGCTTTTTATTAATTATTCCAGTTTTTGGTCCCCTGATCCAAAAGTCGCAGATTGCCTTGATGACCCGGGGGCTGTCCGTCCTGCTTAATGCTTCCGTCCCAATTTTAGCCTCACTCGACATCACGGAGCGAATCGTCACGAATCGGATCATCCGGAAAGGGATTGCGGGCGCCAATGAAGCGATGGCACGTGGCATTCCGATGCACGAACCACTTGAGAAAAACAAATATTTTCCACCTCTCATCACGCAGATGATTGCGATCGGGGAAGAGTCAGGACGTCTTGATACGATGCTGACGGAAGTCGCGAACTTCTACGAGACGGAGGTCGAAACGACGACAGATCGATTGAAGTCCATCATTGAACCGTTGCTGATCGTTGTCTTAGCCGCAATCGTTGGTGTCATCGTCATCGCAGTCGTCGTACCAATGTTTAAAATTTACTCGGATATACAAGCGAGTTGACAATTGTAAAAACATTTACCTGATGTGAAAAAAAGACATATTCTACAAAAAATATGGTGCTACTATAATAGTATTCATCTGGATAGTATTACCTACTAGCCAAAAACAGTGAAAAAGTACTAGGGAGGCATAACTAAAATGGTAGAACGTTTAAAAGAAATCTGGTTAGATGCAAAACAAATGCGCGATGAGCGCGGGTTGACGTTAATCGAGTTACTCGTCGTCGTCGTTATTTTAGGAATCATTGCTGCGATCGCAGTCGTCGCAATCGGTGGATTGATCGAGAACTCACGTAAGGATGCCGTTGTTTCGGATGCGAAGCAGTTAGTAGCTGCAGCAAAACTTTATACGTCTGCAAACCCAATGCAACCGGGTCAACAGATTAAGCTTGGTATCAGAGATGGTGGTAATGCAATTCCATCTAAAGATTCTAAAGATGCAAAGGCTAATGAAGATACACTAGATAAGTATATTGATGAAATGAAAGATTCATTGAATTCAGATGCGCAATATGCTTCTTCATATGTAGTTGTAACTGAAAAACAAGGTAAGTTTACTTATGAAGTTACTCTTTTAAGTGCTAAAAAAGGAAATACGTACTTTACTGGTGCTGAGCCAGGAGAGTTAAAACGAGCTGGAGTTACAGTAGAATAAACACTACCCCCTCCTTGGGGGTTTTTTTCTGAACTTTTTTGAAAGGGAGGTCGTGTCATGACGATCGTCTTCACGGTTTATTTTTTCTTGTTAGGCTTACTCATCACGTCGTTTACGAACGTCGTCGGTCTGCGCGTCCCGGTCGGGGAGTCGATCGTTCATCCGCGCTCTCATTGTCCGACGTGTGGACATGTTCTTGGACCGCTCGAACTAACACCGGTACTCGGTTACGCTGTGCTCGGTGGGAAGTGCCGCTCTTGCGGACAACCGATTTCAATCAAGTATCCAGCGCTTGAATTACTCGGAGGAATTCTTTACGCCTATGCCTTCTGGCAGTTCGGTTGGTCGATGGAACTGGCATTAACGCTCGTCCTGACGAGCTTGCTGTTCATCCTGACGATGTCGGACTTAGCTTACATGCTGATCCCGAATAAAATTTTACTCATCTTTTTGCCGATTGCCTTGATTGTGCGCTACCTTTCTCCACTCGAAAACTGGTATAATCCAATTATTGGTGGAATCGTCGGATTCGTTCTATTATTCGTCATCTTTCTTGCTTCCCAGCGTGGTATGGGGGCAGGGGATGTCAAGCTGTTCGGACTGCTCGGAATCTTCCTCGGACCGCTTCACGTCGTCATTGCCTTGTTCGTCTCGGCATTCGTCGGTTCTGTCCTTGGGTTAACGTTACTTGGACTCGGACGCGTGAAACGGAAACAACCCATTCCCTTCGTTCCGTCGATTGCCGTCGGGACATTACTGACATATTATTTTGCGGATGATTGGGTATCGTGGTACCTCGATTTACTGCTTTAAGAAAGGAAGAACGTACATATGGCGCAACGGCGTAAAGGTACATATATTTACTTTAATTTCACCGATGTCGCAATTTTCGGTGCAGTCGTCAAAAAAGGCGTCATCAAGCGCCGGGCAGTCGTCGCGCTGCCGCCAGGAACACTGCAAGGAGGCTGGTTGCAACCGGAAGCCTCGCTTGATTTCATCTTTGACGGGTTATTGACGAAGCTGAAAGTACCGCGTGGCTCGCAAGCGGTGCTGGCGCTCGATGGTTCACTCGTTCTCGCCCGGAAACTCGATATTCCGGAAACGATCGAGACAAATCAAATTCGCGGCTACCTGTTCATGGAAATCGGACATAGTATCGTCTTGCCGTTTGAAGAACCGTATTTTGATTACACAGTTCTGGAAGAAGAAGGCAAGCGAGAAATCATGCTCTATGCCGCGCCAAACGAGGCGCTGAAGCAATATACACAACTGTTCAAACAAAAGCATTTGCGACTCGTTGCTGCTGAACCACAACCACTCGCGACCTACTTCGGGATTGAAGCCCATCATCCGGTCGCAACGGAAGCCGATACGTTATTGATCTGGAATGCGAATGCAACGAACCATCAGCTGATCATCATTGAAGATCATGTGCCACGTCTGATTCGCTCCGTTGATACGTTTGCGGCTGACGCGTGGGATGTTGATGTCATCGACGATCAACTGCATTACCGTTACCGTTCGGATGACCCGACGGTCGAACTTGTCTTAGATGAAATGTTACTCGAGTTCTCACGTGTGCTCGATTTCTATCGTTTTTCGCTCGCGCGCGAAGGACGAGAGATCACGAATGTCGTCCTTGCCGGGGACTTCCCGTTCCGTGATGAACTGGCAACACGTTTCCGGTCGAACTTTGATTTAAGTCTCGATGAAATTCCAGATATGATGACGATCGACGGACAGTCAATTCCACGAGCGTACTTACCGCTCGCTGGTCTTGCTTCACCGCGAAAAGACCGGATCAACTTATTACCGGAAAACGACGAAGCACCGAAATATCCGCTTGTCGCTTCACTCATTCTGTTGTTGTTCGGCGGACTCGCTGGTGGTTATCTCTACTGGCAAACCGATCAATTCGCGGATCGCGTCGAGTCGACGAACGATCAAATCCAGATCGTCCGTCAACTGCAGTCGGAATCGGATCAATCAGCGAAACAAGAAGTCGCGCAACTTAAACAGACGGTCGAAGGACTCGAAACGACGCCTCGTCCTGCTGTACCGACGCTTGAACGGATTACCCGTTATCTCCCGGAACGCGGTTATATTCTTCAATTCGCCTATGGGGCAGATCATGCCGTGACGATGACGACCCAATTCGAAACGCTCGATGAACTGAACGATTTTTATCGTGAATTGTTGACGGATAAAGTCTTCTCAGGAACGAACCTTGCGAGTGTGACGACTCGGACGATGAATGAAAAGGCAGACGTCGTCACGACAACGACGGTTGATCCGACGACCGGACAAGAAGTCCCGACGACGGAAATTACACCGTCTGACGATGCCAAATCAGAAGAACCCCGTTATATCGGACAATTCTCGTTGAACGTCAACCCGACGGAAGTCGTCAAAGGCGAAACGAACGAAGCTGATCCGGCAGTACCAAAAGAAGATCAGCCGTCTGAATCGGAAACGGATAGCTCGACGGAAGCGACTCCTTCAACCGATCCGACGACGGAGACGACTGATCCGAATGTAACGACTGAAATCGAGGAGGTGCCGGACAATTGAAACGTTATAGTAGCTTCATCCTCCTCGGTCTAACGATCTTAATCGTTCTCGGTGCGGTCGGTTACTTCGGTTATACGACCTATACGACACACCAAACGTTGCAAGAAAAAGAAGCGACGTTGAAACGGGAACAGATGGTGCTCGAGCAAGCGAAAGCGAACGAACAAAAAGTCGACGTCGCTGAGTCGAGCTTCCTGCAACAAAAAGTCCCGGTGACGCCGTCAAATGATGACGTCATCGATGCGATCAACGCGTCAAGTCAGATTGCTGGTGTCAAAGTTCAGTCGATCACGTTTGGTCAGGCGACTACAACGCCAACGTCACAGTCACCGGTGACATCAACGCCTGCCGTTGACGGAGCAATGGCGACGGAGTCTGATCAAGATCAAGCGACAACAACTGCGGCGACAGGAACGACCACTGCGAATGCGACGCCACTTCCGGCATCGTTGACGGTTGAAGCCCCGTCGTATCTTGAATTAATGGCATTCTTAAAACAAATCGAGCGGACGGATCGAATCACGGTCTTACGCCAAATCCAGTTATCGGGACCGGAAGAACCGGGTCCGAGTAGCGGAACGCTTTTGCTTGAGGATGAGATGCTTTCATTCACAGTCGAGATTGAATCGTATTATCGTCCGGATTTGACGAAGTTGACGCCGGATAAACAAACACCACTCGAGGAGAAGACACCGAAGTCGGATCCATTTGTCGATGTGACAGGAAATTAAAAGAAAACAAGCGGTTCCTATGCTGTTAGGGACCGCTTGTTTTTTGTTAGACTATTCGATGACTCGAATTATCCGATTCGAAATTATCGGGAAAGAACGTGATACTAATGATAACGCAACCACACTTGATTCTAGCGTCGGCTTCACCGCGCAGGACGGAACTCCTGCAACAAATCGGAATCGCTCACGCAGTCGTACCAGCGAATGTCGTCGAAGAAGCGCCGTATCCGATGTCCCCGCATGAATACGTCCGTCATCTATCGCAAAAGAAAGCACGAGCGATTATGACAGACGGGGTCATTCTGGCTGCCGATACGGTCGTTGCAATTGACGATATGATTCTTGAGAAGCCAGCGGATATTTCTGAAGCGCGGGCGATGCTTGCGCGTCTGTCAGGACGTGCTCATGAAGTCGTGACAGGCGTGACGATTCGCTTCGGAGAGAAGGAAGAGACGTTCGATGTGACGACGCACGTCCGTTTTGGTTCATTACCAGACGAGTGGATGGAAGGCTATATCGCGACGAACGAGCCTTATGATAAAGCGGGCGGCTATGGCATTCAAGCGATGGGTGGTCTGTTCGTCGAGGCAATCGAGGGCGATTACTATAATGTCGTCGGACTGCCGATCCACGAGATCACAAAACGTCTCGCGTCCTTTGAAATCAAGCCGATGTTTGCGTAATCTTGAAACAGAGAGGTCGGATGCTGTGATTGAATGGCCGAAGGATATGGTTCAGTTGAAAGGCTTGGCACAAGCGACGACAGTCGAGTTACTGGCGTGTCTCGTCCGAAGTGGGACGCGCGACCGGACACCGCTTGAAATCGCGGAAGAATTACTGCACATCTATCCTTCGTTGATCGAACTCGAGGCAGCCGGAGTCGGTGGACTCGAGAAAGCACCGGGGGTCGGGAAGGCAAAGGCGTTGCAAATCATGGCGGGACTGGAACTCGGTCGTCGTCTCGTCACGGAACCGAAGTGGGTTCGACCGACGATCCGTTCACCGGAAGACGCAGCGGAGCTGTTGTTAGAAGAAATGCGCCTCTATCAACAGGAACATTTCATCTGCCTGTATTTGAATACGAAAAATGAGGTTGTCTCGAAAAAGACGTTATTCATTGGAGGATTGAACACGTCAATCGTCCACCCGCGAGACGTTTTCCGGGAAGCGATTCGCTGCTCGGCTGCGAACTTCATTGCCGTCCATAATCATCCGTCCGGTGATCCGACGCCAAGTCGGGAAGATATCGAGGTATCCGAGCGACTTGTTGAGGCAGGACGACTCATTGGAATCAGTTGTCTTGACCACATCATCATCGGGCATGGACAATTTATTAGTATGAAACAGCGCGGATTTATGTAAGAATAACGTCTGAAGGGAAAGTTTCGTTTCTTTCCGTCAGACGTTTTTTTGTGTGTTTTCTAAGGCGAACTGTAAACAAGCTGTAACGTTTTAACGCTTTCCAATGAAGGCTTTTCCGTTATAATTAGTGAAGTGTATTCTCAGAGAGGGGTTTTTTGAATAATGTTTGGATCATTCAGCCGTGAAATCGGCATTGACTTAGGTACGGCTAACACGCTCGTGTATGTAAAGGGGCAAGGAATCGTCGTCCGTGAACCGTCCGTCGTTGCTTTCCGTACGGATACAGGGAAAATTGAGGCGGTTGGTAATGCAGCAAAAAACATGATCGGTCGTACGCCGGGTAACGTGACTGCACGACGCCCGATGAAAGACGGGGTTATCGCGGATTATGAAACAACCGCTACGATGATCAAATATTTCATGGATCAAGCTTCAAAGAAAAAAGGCTTGTTCTCTTCTAAGACGAACGTCATGATCTGTGTACCAAGTGGTATTACATCGGTCGAAAAACGTGCGGTTGAAGATGCAGCGAAACTTGCGGGTGCGCGTGAAGCATACACGATCGAAGAACCATTCGCAGCAGCAATCGGTGCAGGTCTTCCGGTTTCAGAACCAACAGGATCGATGGTCGTTGATATCGGTGGTGGTACGACAGAAGTTGCTGTCATCTCACTCGGTGGTATCGTCACGAGCCAATCGATCCGTGTCGGTGGTGATGAGATGGATGAGTCGATCATTCGTTACATCAAATCGAAATACAACTTGATGATCGGGGAGCGGACAGCTGAGACGTTGAAAATGACGATCGGTTACGCTCGCATCGATGAAGAGTCAGAGAACGAAACGATGGAAATCCGTGGACGTGACCTCGTTACAGGTCTTCCGAAACAGATCGAAGTCACAAGTGCTGAAATTTGTGACGCGCTCTCAGATACGGTCGAAGCGATTCTTGCAGGTGTCAAGCACACGCTTGAGCAGACGCCTCCTGAATTATCAGCAGACGTCATGGACCGCGGTATCGTCCTGACAGGTGGTGGGGCGCTCTTGAAGAACCTCGACGCTGTCATCGAAGACGAAACACGTATTTTGACACTCGTTGCAGAAAATGCACTTGATTGTGTCGCAATCGGTACAGGAAAATCACTCGAGATGATGAATGTCCTTCGTTCGAAATCAGGCATCTCGCAAAAAAGATAAGGACGGGATGAGCGATGAAGCGATTTTTAAATAATCGAAAACTGCTCATCACACTCCTTAGTTTTCTCCTTTTGGTGATCTTAATCGGGATTTCGCTGCAAGGGCGTAACCAATCCCACTGGTATCAAAGCTTCGTGCGTGATACCGTGGGCGTCGGTCAACGCCTTTTCGCGACACCGATTGGCTGGATTGATGATACGGTCACTTCGATTAAAGAAGTGCGTGACGTGTACAAAGAGAATGAACACTTGAAATCACGATTGAATGACTATGCCGGTAATGCCGTGAAAGTCCGTGATCTTGAGCGTGAAAATAAAGAATTAAAAGACATGCTCGACCTCAAAGGTTCGATTCGCGACTATAAACTGTTACCGGCAGAGATGATCGGGCGGACATCGTCCGAATGGCAACGGTTCGTCACGATTAACATCGGCGAACAAAAAGGTGTCAAACCGAACATGGCCGTCGTAACAGCAGATGGATTGATCGGTCGCGTCATCCAGGCGAGCGCCTATACGTCCCTTGTGCAGTTGATGTCTGATACGAGTCGGACGAATAACGTTTCGGCAACGGCAGACGACACGAAAGGAAAAGGAGTCTTCGGAACGATTGAAGGCTTCGATGAAGAGACGAAATTACTCAAGTTCACGAAAATTCCGAACGACGCGAAGTTGAAAAAAGGGCAGACCGTCACGACGTCCGGTCTTGGCGGAAAGTATCCGAGCGGGATCGTCATCGGAAAAATCGAAGAAGTGAAATCCGATCAGTATGGGGCTTCGAAAATCGCATACGTCAAACCGGCAGCAGACTTCGAACAGTTCGGTCATGTCTTCGTGATTGAACGCGAAGCGAAGGAACCTTTCGCTGAGACCGATAAGGGAGGGAGCACTCGTGAATAACGTTAAGTTGTTTTTCGCCGTGTTCCTTCTTTTTATCTTAGAAGGAACGTTGTTCGCGGGACCGCTTGGAGATGGTTCGCCGTATGTCATTCATACGACCTTGATTGGTCTGATGTTCCTCGGTCGGTACGGGAAGCTTGAACAAGCACTCGGATTCGGACTCGTTTTCGGATTGCTCTATGATTTCGTGTACTCGGATATTATCGGGATTTACTTATTTGCGTTATCCGCCATTCCGCTTTTTAGTAGCTTCGTGCTAAAATATGTAAAGGAGAACGTATTGACGATTCTCGTCACGTTCACGTTCAGTGCCATTTTGTATGAACTCGATATATATTTCTTCACGGCTTCGGTCGTTGGTGTCGGGGTTTCCTTCCAAGAACTCGCGACACAGATCATTCCAAGGAGTTTGGTTGCCCAGTTGATCGGGATCATCATCCTGTATTATCCGATGACCCGACTCGTGCAGTCGACCCTTGACGAGAAAAGAGGATGAGTCATGATTGAGCGTAAACGTTATGTAACGATGAAAGGCCATCGTGGTGGCCTCGCCGTCTATGTGAATGAAAGGTGCAGTGTGGATGAATTTCTTGACGATTTAGAGTTGACGCTTACGGACAAATCCGTCGAGAACGGACGCGCCGTACCCATCACCTTCTTCTTCGGTCGACGTTATGTCGATGAAGGGGTGTTGACGGCCGTCGAATCTATCGTCGCGCGACATGATTCCTTCTCTTTCAAAGGCTATGACAGTGAGTGCATCACGAAAGACGAGGCAAAAGCCTTGTACGGAGAACGGACGTTCCATTATTTTGGTGGCACGGCACGCAGTGGGCATGTATTAGACGTTGAAGGTTCGATCGTCATCATCGGAGATATCAATCCGGGGGCGGTCGTCCATGCGACAGGAAGTATCTATTGTCTCGGAGCTTTGCGTGGTACCGTTCATGCAGGTAAAGGCGGTAATACGGAAGCAGTCATCGCTGCAAGTGTGTTGCAACCGAAATGGGTTGCGGTCGCTGGAACCGTCCATGAGGAGCCGGATGACGCACCGATTCCTGCTCTCGATATGGGCTGTGCATTTTTAGGCGAAGACGGGGTGGAATTCTCCCGCCTTCAAACCGTTCCGCTTGCGCGGATGGATCAGTTTGCGATTGATAGTGAAAGAGGGTGACGGATATGGAACAAGTGAAAGAACAGGTACATATGGAGGCGAAGACGAATATGGGACGCGCCATCGTCGTCACATCCGGTAAAGGCGGCGTCGGTAAGACAACGACGACGGCGAACATCGGAACAGCACTTGCATTGATGGGGCATTCGGTTTGTCTCGTCGATACGGATATCGGGTTACGTAATCTGGATATCGTGCTTGGTCTTGATAACCGGAGTATCTATAACATCGTTGACGTCGTAACGGGACAATGTAAATTGCACCAAGCGCTCGTCCGCGATAAGCGTTTTGAAGAGATGTATCTGTTGCCTGCTGCTCAATCAAAGGATAAGTCCTCCGTCACACCCGAACAGGTGAAAGCAATCATCGATACTCTGAAACTTGAATACGACTTCGTCTTGATTGACTGCCCGGCCGGAATCGAACAAGGATTCATGAATGCGATCGCTGGAGCGGATGAAGCTGTCGTCGTAACGACACCGGAAAAGGCAGCCGTCCAAGATGCGGACCGGATCATCGGGATGCTCGAACGCTCAGAACGAAACATCGTTCCAAAACTCGTCATCAATCGGGTGCGTTCGCACATGATGGCATCAGGTGATATGCTCGATATCGATGAGATCATGCGTATCCTCTCGATTGATTTGCTTGGTCTGATCATCGATGATGAGGAAGTCATCGCCGCTTCTCACCGTGGTGTGCCTGTGACGATGAATCCGGATAACCGGGCTGGACTCGGCTACCGGAACATCGCCCGCCGGATTCTCGGAGAATCCGTGCCACTGCTTGATTTAAATGAACAACCGCAAAAAGGCTTTTTCGTCAAATTGAAGAAGATGCTTGGGATGAAATAAGAATGGGAAATTAGACTAGGACGACATCGTCGCGCCTAGTCTAATTTTTTTGGAGGGATCAGTATGCGATGGATTAGTGAACAGACCGCTTCACTCGAACGATTGGCGTTGGTCGAAGGCGGTCGATTGATTGAATATCATGAACGGATGCGTGACGAGATCCGGGTCGGAACGTTCGTCTATGCCAAGGTCGACCGGTTGCATCCGACGCTCGGAGCAGCCTTTTTGATCGCGACTGACGGTACGCCGCTTTACTTACCGCTTAATGAAACGGTGGAAGCAGTTCGTCGCTATCCGGACGTGCCAACGATCGGACAAGCCGTCCAGGTCGGGCAGACATTGCTCGTCCAGGTCGTCAAGGAAGGGGTCGCACCGAAGCAACATAAGGTGACGCAGAACATCACTTATGGTGGACGTTATCTTGTCTATTTCCCATACGGTCGCCGCGTCCGTTTCAGTCGAAAGCTGGATCTCGTCGTCCAGCGTCAACTGGCGGAGCAATTGACGACGACAGAAGAAGAAGGGATTCTTTACCGGACGGAGGCAGCGAAAGCATCAATCGACGAATTGAAACAAGAGTTACAGTCATTACGGATACGGCATAAAGAACTTTTGCAGACGCCGCGTCTTGAGCAAGACGAGGCATTGATCGTCCAGGAAGCGAAGCGACTTCCGCATGTCACCGATGCGCTCGTCATGACGCGTCAGGAAAAAGAACGACTCGAATTACTCGGTCTGTCTGTCGAACGCTCGCTACGAAAAGGGCGCTTACCTGAGATGGAAGCCATTGATGGGGCGATCGAAAAAGCGATGCAACGCGTCGTCTGGCTTGATGGTGGAGCGTATCTTTTAATTGAGGAAGTCGAGACGATGACTGTCATCGACGTCAACAGTGGAAAGACGATCTCCGTCAAGGAACAAAAGCGGACGTTTGATCAAATCAACGAAGCGGCTGCCGTCGAAGTCATGCGGCAATTACGGTTACGTAATATCAGTGGGATGATTGCGATTGATTTTTTACGTGGCTCAAGTAAAGGGCAGACTCGGGTGACCCAACTTCTCAAAGAACGAGCCGCACTCGAGACGAAACAGATCGAAGTGTATGGATTTACGAAGATGGGCTTATGCGAGCTGACGCGACAACGACACGGAAAATCATTGCAGGAACGATCGCAGGAATCCGGTCAATGGACACGATTAAGCGTCTATCGGTTGATTGAACCGAAATTGCTTGAGATCGCGACCTATGCGGAAGCGGTCGTGATTCGCGCGCCGCGTCACTTGTTACAAGACGAATTCATCTCCCGTCAACCACTAGAAGTCCATGTGCTCGAAGGCGATCCAGCCGTCCTATTCACTGGGTCGTCACAGGACTGTCTCGATTTCATCAAGCGATCGGAATAATCCTTCAGAACAGCATTGACAAGGTGGAAGAACGTTTGGTATTCTGAATAACGTTAGTTCGTTTGGAAGCACCCAAATGACTACAACCGCACAGACCGGGTTTTAAAGCATACGCTGCCCGTGATGGCGAGTCTGAGTTCCTAAGAGGAGGTGCACGTAATGTACGCAATTATCAAAACTGGTGGTAAACAAGTCAAAGTCGAAGCTGGCCAAGAAATCTACGTTGAGAAATTAAACGCAGACGTCGACAGCACAGTTGAATTTGGTGAAGTATTGATCCTTGGTGGTGAAGATGTTAAAGTCGGCGCTCCACTCGTAGAAGGTGCGAAGGTCGTAGCAACGGTCATCAAACACGCTCGCGCGAAAAAGATCACTGTCTTCAAAATGAAAGCGAAAAAGAACTACCGTCGTAAGCAAGGTCACCGTCAACCTTACACGAAGGTCCGCATCGAGAAAATCGAAGCGTAAGCCATGATACGTGTCAAGATTCGACGAGATGAAGCGGAACTCGTCCGCTCCATCGAAGTGACAGGACATGCCGAGTTCGCAGAACCAGGTCTCGACCTTGTCTGTGCCGGCGTCTCGTCGGTGATCTTCGGGGCATACAATGCCATAGAAGCATTACTCGGGCAGGTCCTGCTCCTTGAAATGGCAGAACAACAAGAGGGTGGCTACTTTTATGTAGAACCGTACGCTGACTTAGCACCGGATGTCAGTGAGCGCACCCAATTGTTACTGGAAGCGACCTTGGTCCAACTTGGTACCATCGCTGAAAGTTACGGTGAGTTTATCCAACTTGAACAAGTATAGGAGGTGGATTCCACATGTTGAAACTTAATCTTCAGTTCTTCGCATCGAAAAAAGGGGTAGGTTCGACAAAGAACGGTCGTGACTCGCAATCGAAACGCCTTGGGGCGAAACGTGCAGACGGTCAAACTGTTTCTGCTGGTTCAATCCTCTACCGTCAACGCGGTACGAAGATTCACCCAGGTATGAACGTCGGACGTGGTGGCGATGATACACTTTTCGCAACTGCAACTGGTGTCGTTCGTTTCGAACGTCTCGGACGCGACAAGAAACAAGTCAGCGTTTACCCAGCATAAGGATCGACGAAGCAGACTCTAGCCACTTTCGAGGGTTAGGGTCTGTTTTTTTTAGGAGGGAACGACCGATGGAGGAACAGCAGGTACTTGATCTTTTAAAGACTCTTCGTCACGAGTGGTTGAACCGGATACAACTCGTCCGTTCGTATGGCGCGATCGGAGACGAACAAGCAGTCGAGTCGATCTGTTCGGCATACCGGGATCAAGCATCTCGGGAAGGACGTCTAGCGCAAATCGGATTGCCGAAAACCGCACTGGCGTTATTGCAAGCTGAATGGTCAGGCAAAACTGTGACGTATGATGTCATCGGAGCACCCCACATGGAAGATGAGCGGCTGAAGCAACTCGTCGAAGCAGCCATCACCATGATTGATGTAGGAGTAGGAGAAGTATCCGTGACCTTTCACGAGGGCGTGACCATCGAGATCTATCGGGATCTACTAGATATGTCGCGCCTTGAAGATCTAGTGACGCCGATGGAAATCGAGTCGCAGACGGAAAATGAGTGTGTGATTGAGATTGAAAGTCTTCCGTTTGAGGAAGAGAAGTAAGAGGAGGGATCCGACATGTTTGTCGATCAGGTAAATATTTATGTAAAAGCAGGTGACGGAGGACGTGGACAAGTAGCGTTCCGTCGCGAGAAATACGTTCCAGACGGTGGACCAGCCGGCGGTGACGGTGGTCACGGAGCTCACGTCGTCCTCGAAGTCGACGAAGGACTTCGGACATTGATGGACTTCCGTTACAAACGTCACTTTAAAGCAGTTCAAGGTGAAAACGGAATGTCAAAAGGCATGCACGGTCGTAAAGCCGAGCACCTAATCGTCAAGGTTCCACCGGGCACAGTCGTCTACGATGATGATACGGATGCGGTCATCGCTGACCTCGTCCATCACGGACAACAAGCAATCGTCGCAAAAGGCGGACGTGGCGGACGTGGGAATACACGTTTTGCGACACCAGCCAACCCAGCTCCAGAGCACGCGGAAAACGGTGAGCCAGGAGAAGAGAAGTACTTGAAGCTTGAACTGAAGATGCTAGCAGACGTTGGTCTCGTCGGCTTCCCGAGCGTCGGGAAATCAACGATATTATCGGTCGTTTCAGCAGCACGTCCGAAAATCGGAGCATATCACTTCACGACGATCACGCCAAACATCGGTGTCGTCGAAACGGAAGATAGCCGTAGCTTCGTCATGGCTGACTTGCCAGGATTGATTGAAGGTGCAAGTGAAGGCGTCGGACTCGGTCACCAGTTCCTCCGTCACGTCGAGCGGACGAAAGTCATCGTCCACGTCATCGACATGAGTGGGATGGAAGGACGCGATCCGATCGAAGACTACAACATCATCAATAAAGAGCTCGCAGACTATAACCTTCGTTTGACAGAGCGTCCACAAGTCGTCGTCGCGAACAAGATGGATATGCCGGATGCGGCAGAACATCTCGAAGCCTTCAAAGAAGCTTTCCCAGAGCTTGAAGTATTCGAGATTTCAGCAACAACACGTCAAGGGCTACGCGATCTGTTATTCCGAATCGCTGACCTAGTCGATGCAACACCAGAATTCGGTCTTGAGGAACTCGAAGAGAAAACAGCGACACCACGTGTCGTCTATGGTTACGAAGCACCAGAGGCTGGCTTTACGATCACGAAAGATGAAGACGATTGCTTCGTCATCAAAGGACCACGCATCGAAAAACTCTTCACGATGACGAACTTCATGCGTGAAGAATCGATTAAACGTTTCGCTCGGACACTTCGTCAAATGGGTGTCGACGAAGAGTTGCGTCGTCTTGGTGCGATTGACGGCGATGTCGTTCGTATCCGTGATTTCGAGTTCGAATTCGTCGAGTCATCATTCTAAGCGGTTCATTCCATTAGGAAACGGAGTGTGAAAGCATCGTGGACCCATTGCCCATGATTTCAGTCGTTTGGTTAATTCCGATTCTCATCTTATCCGCATTCTTTTCCTCAGCCGAGACGGCACTCGCGAGTGTCAACCGGTTGCGGTTGTTGCACCAATCGGAAGCAGGGGAAGCGCGTGCGTCCCGTGTGTTTCGCTTACTTCAACGCTACGAAGAGACACTGACGTCGATATTGATTGGGAATACGATTGTCAACGTCGCCTTTATCCTATTTGGTGGCTGGTGGATCATCCAGTTCGTCGAGACGATCGCAACACAAACCGTTGCCTTTCTTGCGCTATTTTTCCTGTTGCTGTTGTTCGGGGAATTGATACCGAAGTCGTATGCTCGTGAACATACGGAACGTTACGTGTTATTGATCGGACGTCCACTTCGTTTGTGTCTGTTGGTCTTTCGACCGCTTGTCTTCCTGTTACTCCGCTTACGCCAGTTTGCGCTTCGATTGATTGGAGCGGATCCGAAAGGACCGCTCGTGACCGAACAGGAACTCAAGGCACTCGTCGATATCAGTCAGGAAGAGGGAATCATGGGGCTTGCAGAGGCTGAACTCGTTCATCAAGCAGTTGATTTTCAACATGCGACGGTCGAGGATGCGTTGACGCCACGGATGGATATTCAAGCGATTGATATCGATGCGCGGCTCGAAGACATCCTTGCTGAAGTCCAGAAGGGCGGCTATTCTCGTCTGCCGGTCTATAAGGATTCGATTGATCACGTCATCGGCGTCTTATCGGAGCGGGACTTTCTGCGTGCATACGTGAAGAATGGCTCTGTGGATATCCGGGAATGGATTCGACCGGTATCATTCGTCGTGCCGCAGACAAGATTGATGGATTTATTGCCGGAACTCAAAGTCAAGCAGTCTCATATGGCAGTTGTCCTTGATGAATTCGGAGGGACGGCAGGTCTGATCACCCTTGAGGATATTTTAGAAGAAATCGTCGGGGAGATTTGGGATGAGCACGATGAATCATTGGAATATACGAAACAGATTGGTCCAGAGCAATTCGAATGTCTAGCGGAGTATGACATTGAAGACTTCTGTCAGCAATTTCAATTGACGATGCCGGACACGGATGCCCAGTCACTTGGGGGATGGATCATGGAAGAGAGCGGACAGCTGCCGGACGTGGGAACGGCGATACGCTATGAACGTGTCACGTTGACCGTCTTGCATATCGAGAACCGTCGCGTTCGAAAAGTCTTAGCAACGTTCGATCCGCCCGCTACGATGCCAGAGCTACCACTTGAATCGATGTAACAATAAAAACCGCTTATTCCTTAGGAATAGGCGGTTTTTTAATGTTTAGACATCGAGTTCCGAAACAAGAATTCCGAGACGATCGAGTTTCGCGATGGCGGCTTCTAGTGCGTCTTCATGGTCCGCTTCAAGCGTATGAATATGGACTCCGTCCGTCAGGCTCGACAGTGGAGTAGCTTGTGTCTCATGTAACTGCTCTAGCAATACCCGGACATCCCGGCGACTCTTTAGCATCAACTCTCCTGTGATGAAACCATAGACAGGATGCTCGATGATGACATCGCGGATGACGACGCCTTCGTCAACAATGGCGTCACACTCATCCTTTAATTGATCGATGCCATGACGGCAAACGATCTTGCGGCGTAATTTCGAACCGTCGATTTCAGGGTCATTGATCAAATACCCACGAGCTGTCGCGATGACGGGGTACCCTTTTGCTTTTAATAATGATAAATCCTGCACGATCACTTGGCGGCTGACGCCTGCTTGTTTCGCCAGTGCTGTTCCCGTGACAGGTTGTTCACTTTCCTCAATCATACGAAGTAATGATTTCCGGCGTTCTTCTCCGGAGATGCGTTTCGCCATCATGTCTCCTACCTTTCTCCAGTGTCATGAAATCGTGTTCAACACATCAATGCACTGTTCGATTTCTTCGTTCGTCGTGTGTCTTCCAAAACTGAGTCGGATCAACCCATGAGCCGCTGATTCGTCAAAGCCGATGGCGCGTAATGTCGCATTCGGACCGTTTTCTCCAGCCCGGCAGGCACTACCAGCGGAAACTGCGATTCCAGCACGATTCAAGGCGAGCAACGCGTATTGCCCGTCCCGTTGTTTCGTATGGATGGCGCAGATGGAAGCGAGTTGCGTTGGCGACTCAATCATTGTGTAACGAGACGAAGACAATGTTTTTTTTAGCATACCACGAAATCGACGGCTTGAAGCTTGGATTCCTGGATTTTCGAAGCGAGACGCTTCACAGGCAGCGATGAAGGCGGCAATTCCCGGAACATCGACTGTGCCTGGGCGAATCCCGAACTCATGATGTCCTTCGTAGTAGGGACTAAAGAGCGGTCGTCGCAAATACAGGGCACCTAACCCTTTAGGACCGTAGACTTTATGGCTACTCATCGTGTAGGCATCAAAGGAGTCGATGGTAATATCATCTTTTAAAAATCCTTGAACCCCATCGCAATGAAACAAAATCCCGCGTGATTGACAATATACTGCAATTCGTTCGACTGGGAACCGAAAACCGGTATCCGAATTGACATGTTGAATCGAGACGATACCAACCTCGTCCGTACAAGCCGTAACGAATCGATCCCAGTCGAACGTTCCGTCCGGTAATAGAGAAAGATGACGTGTTTCTTGTGCCCAGCGCGCAAGTGGAAGCAAGACCGAGTCGTGTTCACATCGAAGTGTCAAGACAACTGATTTGTTACTCTGTCGTATCAAGTGTGTCAACGCAATGTAGTTTGCTTCTGAACCGCTTCCTGTAAAGATGATAGATCCTTCTTGTTGAGCCAATTGTTGCATCAGATACTGTCGTGCTCGTTGAAGCAGGCGTTCTGCATCCCCACCGATGTCATGAAGAGAAGAACTGTTGCCGTAGAACGACTGAGCGGCTTGTTGATAATGATCGAGTGCTTGTGGATGTAGCGGAGTCGTCGCTGCGTAATCGAGATAGATCATGAAAAAATCCTGTCCTTTCGTCTTGTCACTCAGCTAAAAGTATGCCAAACTTATTGTCAAGTCAATAGTAAACATTTAGATATAGAGGTGTAAAACATATGTCTTTACATAGAAGACTTGAGACGGATGTGCTGATCATTGGAACAGGACTTGCTGCGATTTCGGTTGCCCTGCATCTTCCACCCGGAACGGAAGCGTTGCTTGTCACAAAAGGTACGCGGTTTGAGACAAATTCTGTTCGAGCACAAGGTGGGATTGCTTCCGCTTATGCAGAAGTCGATCATCGTGGTCACTTTGAAGATACGTGCCAAGCAGCAAAAGGGCGTATCAATCCGTCCGTCGTCGATTACGTCACCCGATCGGGAACCGAGGCGATGGAATTCTTGTTACGACAAGGCGTTCCATTCGATCAATCCGAGGGAGAGTTTTTGCTCGGTCGTGAAGGAGCACATCGTTTGCCGCGGATTTATCACTGTGGCGGGGACGAGACTGGTAAACGGATCATGGAGACGTTGATGCCGCGGGTACCATTTCCGATTCTCGAGCAGACGCGTATCACAGAGTTGATTCAAGTAAATGGACAGGTTGTAGGTGCAGTTGGATATAGCGATGGAGAACCGATCGAGATTGTAGCGCGCGCGACGATTCTCGCTACTGGTGGAGTGGGTGGATTGTTCGCGGCGTCGACGAATGATCCATCGATTCAAGGAGACGGGATTGCGCTCGCCTTTGAAGCGGGGGCGACGATTCGTGATCTCGGTTATATTCAGCACCATCCGACGGTACTCGTTCATGCAGGTCGTTCGGAAGGTTTGATCACGGAAGCATTGCGAGGTGCAGGAGCGATTCTTGTGACGAAAAGCGGTGACCGGATCATGGCGGATCATCCGATGCAAGATTTAGCGGCGCGCGATGAAGTCGCCAAACGAATCCATGAGGTGCGAAAACGTGAACCAGTCTATCTCGACACGTCAAACGTCATCGATCGGACAAAACGGTTTCCAACGTTCGTTGAAAAATGTGAAAAACTGAACATAAATCCGGATCTCGTTGAAATCGCACCAGGCATTCATTTCTTAATGGGCGGGATCGAGACGGATCTGACGGGGCAGACGCATGTCGAAGGACTTTACGCGGTCGGTGAGACAGCATCGATCGGACTGCACGGTCGAAATCGTCTGGCGTCGAACTCGCTCCTTGAATGTGTCGTCATGGGGAAAGCAGTAGCAGAACAGCTTAAGTTGTTACCGGAACTTGCAGTAAAACAAGTGAAACGACGTCCAGGAACACTTCGTTCCGTAACAGATCGTCTATCGCAGGTCATCGGTGTCGAAATGGATGTTAGGCAGGTACAAGAATGTCTGGATGCGTTAAAAGGCTGGGCATTAGAAGAATCCGGACAGGAAGCAGAAGAAAATCGATTACGTTACGTGACAGCATGTCTATTGCTTGAAGGGGCGCGAAGTCGGTTGACAGGAGAGGATGAGAACATTGAACAAGTGGCAGTTACGGCAACAACTGGAGGCATTTTTAATCGAGGATATCGGACAGTGGGATATCACGAGTGAAGGATGTCTGACGGGACAAGAACGCGGAACGGGTCGTTTTTTAGCAAAGGAAGACGGTGTCTTCTGTGGAGTAGACATCATTCGTGAGATGGCGCATCTGTTACAAGTCGACGTGACGATTCATATAGCGGAAGGGACGGTCGTCACGCGAGGAACGCTCCTTGCCGAGTGGTCTGGTTCGTTACAGGATATTTTAAGCGGAGAACGCGTCGCTTTGAACCTTGTGCAACGCTTATCGGGGATTGCGACGCAGACACGTCAAGCGGTCGAGGTAGCAGCAGGACGAATCCGAATCACGGATACACGGAAGACGACTCCTGGATTACGGATGCTCGAAAAACACGCCGTTCGCGTCGGTGGTGGCTATAGTCATCGCGGACGACTCGATGACGCGGTCATGATCAAAGATAACCACATCACGGTCGCAGGATCGATTACGGAAGCGGTAGCGCGAGCAAAACGAGTTGCAGGTCATACGACACCAATCGAAGTCGAAGTTGAGACGGAAGCGGAAGTGCTTGAGGCAGTGGCTGCAAAAGTCGATATCATCATGCTCGATAATCGGACGCCAGCAGAAATTAAACAGCTCCGGCAATTGATTCCACCGCATATCACGGTCGAACTATCCGGTGGGATCACGGTAGACACGTTATCGGACTTCGCGGATAGCGGAGCAGACGTCATCTCACTCGGGGCACTCACCCATTCAGCAACAGCACTCGATATCAGCATGAAAATCGAAGGAGGAAAAAAAGATGTCATTTGATCTATTACGTCACGAGGGAATTCCGGCATCATACTTACAGCAATCAGAAGCAGACTTGATCGCGATCATCGAAGGGGTCAAAGCACGGATGGGCAGTCGCTTATTCTTACCTGCCCACCACTATCAAAAAGATGAAGTCGTCCAGTTCGCGGATGCGACGGGAGATTCGCTCCAGCTTGCACAAGTCGCGAAGCAGATGACAGAAGCGGAATATACAGTCTTTTGTGGTGTCCACTTCATGGCAGAGACGGCAGACATGCTGACGGATGCGTCACATACGGTCGTTTTACCCGACATGCGTGCGGGCTGTTCGATGGCAGATATGGCGAATGATATACAAACGGAGCGTGCCTTTACGATCTTGACGGAACGGTTCGGAGATTCGATCTTACCATTGACGTATGTCAATTCGACAGCAGCCATCAAAGCATTCGTCGGTCGTCACGGTGGGGCGACGGTGACATCATCGAACGCTGTCCAAATGGTCGAGTGGGCGCTTGCTGAACGAGACATCTTATTCTTCCTGCCGGATCAACACCTCGGTCGCAATACGGCACATGCGCTCGGAATTCCGTTAGAGCAGATGGCGATTTGGGATCCGATTCGCGACGAACTCGTTTTTGACGGGGAGGACCAAGACGTCCGCGTCATCTTATGGAAAGGGCACTGCTCGGTGCATGAGAAATTCACAGTCGGACAAATCGAACAGTTCCGTAAGACGGATCCGGAGCGAAAGATTCTCGTTCACCCGGAATGTTCGCATGAAGTCGTGACGGCGTCTGATCTCAATGGATCAACGGCGTACATCATTCAACAAATCGAACAGGCTGCTCCTGGAACGAAGTGGGCGATCGGAACAGAGATGAACCTCGTCAATCGACTCGCGACGACTCATCCGGATCTTGACATCGTGTCGCTCAATCCGTTCATGTGTCCATGTCTGACGATGAACCGGATTGACTTGCCGCATTTGGCTTGGGCGCTCGAACAAGTCGAAGCAGGTGAGCCGGTCAACATCATTAAAGTCGACGCAGAGACGACGCGGCATGCCGTGTTGGCGCTCGAACGAATGCTTGAGCGTTCGTAAAATAGAGAGTGAGAGCGTGGTCGTGCAAACGATCACGCTTTTTGTCTTCTGATTGAGAGAGCGAACATATGTATTGATTTTTGCTGAAGAACGCTTTGAAGCCAAACGAAGATGTATGCTACAATAACACGAGAGTTTGTTTATAGATGGGAGCGTTCCACATTGATAGAATTCGTACGCGGCGAAGTCGCTTATGTCTGTGCGGAATTCGTGACGGTAGAAGTTGGCGGGATTGGCTACAAGATCGTAGCACCGAACCCGTTTTTTTATCGGACCGGAGACGAACAGATCATCGTATATACGTATCACTATGTCCGTGAGGACCAAGAAGTCTTATTCGGATTCCGTTCCCGCCGTGAGCGTGCCTTGTTCACGAAGTTGCTCGGTGTGACAGGGATCGGACCAAAAGGAGCGCTTGCAATCGTCGCATCAGGGAATGTCGATGCGCTTGTTGAAGCAATCGAACAAGAAAAGGAAAGTTATCTCGTCAAGTTCCCAGGTGTCGGCAAAAAGACAGCAAAACAAATGACACTCGATCTAAAAGGAAAGTTAGCAGAGCTCGCGCCAGACTATGTACCGAGCGAAGGCTTGTTCGCACAAGGTAACGCTGAGTTGAACGAAGCCTGTGAAGCTCTGACGGCGCTCGGTTACAGTGATCGAGAAGTCGAAAAAGTCAAAAAAGCGTTGCAGGCAGAAGTCCTTTCAACGGATCAATATGTTAAACGGGCACTCCAGTTGTTATTGAATGTGAGGTGAGGACATGGAAGAGCGCATTTTGTCAGAATCCGCCCATGCGGAAGATCAAGAAGAGTGGAGTCTGCGTCCTCAGACGCTCGAACAATATATCGGGCAGGAGAAAGCAAAAGGAAACTTAAGTGTCTTCATCGAGGCGGCAAAAATTCGTCAGGAAACACTCGATCACGTGCTTCTCTACGGTCCTCCGGGTCTCGGGAAGACGACGCTTGCGACAATCATCGCAAACGAGATGGGGGTCGGCATCAAGACGACAGCCGGTCCTGCAATTGAACGACCGGGTGATCTAGCGGCAATTCTCTCATCACTTGAACCGGGCGATGTCCTGTTCATCGACGAGATTCATCGATTGAGTCGATCGATCGAAGAGATTCTGTATCCGGCAATGGAGGATTATTGTCTCGATATCGTCATCGGTCAAGGTGAACTCGCCCGCAGCGTCCGAATTGATTTACCACCGTTTACGCTCGTTGGTGCAACGACGCGTGCCGGGATGTTATCGGCACCGCTCCGTGATCGTTTTGGCGTGACGCTGAAGCTTGAATATTATACGATGTCAGAGTTGTCTGCCATCGTGACTCGGACGTCACGGTTGTTCGGATTCGAAGCGGATCGTCTGGCAGCAGAAGCGATCGCCCTTCGTTCACGCGGAACACCACGTGTCGCGAACCGGTTATTACGGCGTGTCCGCGACTTCGCTCAAGTTGCCCATCAAACCGAGATCGATGCCTCGCTTGCGACAAGTGCACTTGATCGCTTGCATGTCGATGCGCTCGGACTCGACGATGTCGACCATCGTTTATTACGATCGCTTGCAGAACGGTTTGCCGGTGGTCCGGTCGGTCTTGAGACGATTGCAGCGACAATCGGAGAAGATGCGCAGACGATCGAAGATGTGTATGAACCATATCTACTGCAACAAGGCTTTTTACAACGTCCTCCGCGCGGACGTGTCTTAACCGCGTTCGCCCGCCAACATTTAGGACTGAAAGAAGGAAATTGAACCAATGGATGTAAACTTATTTGATTTTCATTTACCAGAAGAACAAATTGCTCAAGTGCCATTGCTCGACCGGACGAGTTCGAAACTGATGGTTCTCGATCGGGAGACGGGTGCGATTCAGCATCAACACTTCCATGATATCGTCGACCACTTCCGCGAAGGTGATACACTCGTCATCAACGATACGAAAGTCTTACCAGCACGTCTCTTTGGTGTAAAGGAAGAGACGGGTGGGAAAATCGAATTGTTGCTTTTGAAGCAGACGAGTGACGATGTGTGGGAAACGCTAGCAAAACCAGCAAAACGCGTCAAACCAGGAACGATTTTGTCGTTTGGTGACGGGTTACTCCGTGCTGAGTGCGTCGAAGCACTTGAAGACGGGGGACGGATTCTGAAGTTTTTCTATGACGGCATTTTCTATGAAGTGCTCGACCAACTCGGAACGATGCCACTGCCACCGTACATTCATGAACAACTAGAAGATCAAGATCGTTACCAGACGGTCTACGCTCGCGAACGTGGGAGCGCTGCGGCACCAACAGCGGGTCTTCATTTCACGCCGGAATTGCTCGAAGCGCTTCAAGCGAAAGGTGTCCGGATCGCACCGTTGACGTTACATGTCGGACTTGGCACATTCCGTCCTGTTTCGGTCGACGACGTCGATAGTCACAAGATGCACAGTGAGTACTACGAACTGCCGGAAAGTTCAGCTGCTCTACTACGCGAAACACGGAAACAAGGCGGACGGATCATCGCGGTCGGTACGACGTCGACGCGAACGCTTGAAACGGTCATCCGTGATCACGGTGACTTCGTCGAAGCAACAGGTTGGACGGACATCTTCATTTTCCCAGGTCAGGAAGTCAAAGGGATCGATGGATTGATCACGAACTTCCACTTACCGAAATCAACATTGATTATGCTCGTGTCCGCGTTATCGACACGGGAACACATTCTGCATGCCTACGAAGAAGCTGTCGCGAATGGCTATCGTTTCTTTAGCTTCGGTGATGCGATGTTCT
>NZ_DFQK01000009.1:30831-53620 GCF_002377745.1 Exiguobacterium sp. UBA3491 | reverse complement strand
GTACGAGGAACGAAACTAATGACAAAACACGCGGTAACATATGAACATATCAAGACATGTAAACAATCCGGAGCGCGGTTAGGAATCGTCCACACGCCGCACGGTAGTTTTGAGACACCGGTCTTCATGCCGGTCGGAACACAAGCGACGGTCAAGACGATGGCACCGGAACAAATCAAGGACATGAACGCGAACATCATCCTCGCGAACACGTACCATTTATGGGTGCGTCCTGGACACGATGTCATCAAGGAAGCAGGGGGTCTGCATAAATTCATGAACTGGGATGGCGCGATTCTCACGGACTCAGGTGGTTTCCAAGTCTTCTCACTCGCTGATCTCCGGAATATTTCGGAAGAAGGCGTTCATTTTCGTAACCATTTAAACGGTGACAAACTGTTCTTATCACCAGAAAAAGCAATGGAAATCCAGAATGCACTCGGTTCAGACATCATGATGGCGTTTGATGAGTGCCCACCGTATCCAGCTTCTCACGAGTACATGAAAGCATCTGTTGAACGGACAAGCCGCTGGGCAGAACGTTGTCTTGCAGCGCATGAACGTCCACATGATCAAGCGCTGTTCGGTATCATCCAAGGCGGAGAATACGAAGACTTACGTCGTCAAAGTGCAAAAGACCTCATTGCGCTTGATTTCCCGGGTTATGCGGTCGGTGGTCTATCGGTCGGAGAACCGAAAGACGTCATGTACCGTGCGCTCGAATTCACGACACCACTCATGCCGGAAGACAAACCGCGTTATTTGATGGGCGTTGGTTCACCGGACGCGTTGATTGAAGGCGCGATTCGCGGAATCGATATGTTCGATATGTTCGATTGTGTCTTACCAACACGAATTGCACGAAACGGAACGTTAATGACCTCAAAAGGTCGTCTTGTCGTTCGGAACGCGAAATATGCACGTGATTTCCGTCCGCTCGATGAGAACTGTGATTGCTACGCGTGTAAGAATTACTCACGTTCGTACATCCATCACTTGATTCGTGCGCAAGAAACGTTCGGTCTTCATCTGTGTTCGACACACAATCTTCACTTCCTCGTCAAGTTGATGGAAGGCGTTCGTCAAGCGATTCGTGAGGATCGTCTGCTCGATTTCAAGGAAGAATTCTTCGAAGAATACGGTTACAATTTACCGAACGCAAAGAATTTCTAACAAATCGTCTGACAAATCAATCCTTTCACGGTATAATGAACGTGATTTGAATGATAAAAGGAGCTGAATATGATGCAACAATTATTGACATTCCTCCCGATGATCTTGATCTTCGTGGTGTTCTATTTCTTGTTGATCCGTCCACAGAACAAACGCCAGAAGCAAGTGCGTCAGATGCAAAATGAACTCTCACGCGGCGATTCGATCGTAACGATCGGTGGTCTTCACGGGGTTGTCCAAAAAGTGGACGACACGACGGTGACATTGAAGTCAGGAAACGCACAATTGACATTCAACCGAAGTGCTGTGGCAGAAGTGACGAAAAAATCAACGACTGTCATGGGCGACGAAACGGTCGAATAAGGCATTGAAAAGACGCTTTCCGGATTCCGGAGCGTCTTTTCTGTTTATATATGAGAAAAACGTTTGCTAAGATTACCATTTCTTTTGTAAGCTAGGGTAGGAGAACAAAGTTGTCTGAAAATATACTGGGAACTAGAGAAAGGACAATGTAGCATGATCAAGAAAGGGAAACTTGCCACATTCTTCATCGTCGTCATCGCGTTGCTCGTGCTGATCGGTACGACATCGTCATGGTTGCTGAAGGATACGAAGCTTGGCCTTGACCTTAAAGGTGGCTTCGAAGTCTTGTATGAAGTACAACCACTGAAAGAAGGAGACGTCATCGACCAAAATGCGATGAGTGCCACATTGACGGCAATTGAGAACCGTGTCAACGTTCTCGGTGTCTCTGAACCGGATATTCGGATCGAAGGTAACAACCGGATTCGTGTTCAACTTGCTGGCGTCAAGGATCAGACGGAAGCGCGTCAAATCCTATCTTCGACAGCACAATTGTCATTCCGTGACATCAACGATAAGTTGTTGCTTGACGGTTCAGACTTAAAAGCTAAAGGAGCAAAAGTCGGATATGATCCGAATACGAATGAACCACTCGTCGAATTGACGATGAAGTCAAAACAGAAATTTTATGAAGTAACTCAAAAAGTCTCACAAATGCAAGCACCGGCGAACCGCCTTGTCATCTGGCTCGATTACGAAAAAGGTGATACGTACGAAAAAGAGATTCAAAAGAAGAATTCGAAAATCGTTTCGGATGCATCGGTCACTCAACCAATCAACTCGGATAAGGCAATCATTTCCGGTGGCGATATCGATGCCGAGTATGGTAAACAATTGTCCTCAATCCTTAACGCAGGAGCACTGCCGGTCAAACTCGAGGAAATCTACTCGACGTCGGTCTCTGCTGCTTTTGGACAGGACGCACTTGATCAGACGCTCTTCGCCTCAGCAATCGGTGTAGCTGCAGTCTTCTTGTTCATGCTACTGTTCTACCGGGTCTCTGGATTCGTTTCGATTATTACGTTGCTGTTCTACATCTATCTCGTCATGATCTTCTTTAACGGGATCAATGCTGTCCTCACATTACCGGGGATTGCGGCACTCGTTCTTGGAGTCGGGATGGCGGTCGATGCGAACATCATCACTGCTGAGCGGATCAAGGATGAATTACGAAGTGGTAAATCCGTCTTGTCCGCATTTAAAGCCGGTAACCGTCGTTCATTCGGTACGATTCTTGATGCCAACTTAACGACGTTGATCTCTGCTGGTGTGTTGTACTACTTTGGTACAAGTACGGTCAAAGGATTCGCCATCATGTTGATGGTTTCGATCGCCGTCACGTTCGTCACGAACGTTTTTGTCTCACGTTACCTGATGCAACTCCTTGTCAGTAGCCGATGGTTCGATAAGAAGAAATCATGGTTCGGTGTAAAGGAGAGTGAAATCCGTGAGCTTTAATCCTACGAAATTCGATTACGTCAAACATCGTAAAATCTATTTCGCAATCACGATTGCGCTTGTCATCGTGTCGGTCCTTTTGTTGTCGTTCCGTGGTCTGAACCTCGGGATCGACTTCACGCAAGGTACACGCGTCGAGATTTCTTCTGAGAATCAAATCAAGGAAGCCGATGTCCGCTCTGTCATTGAAGAGTCAGGCATTGATGCTGCGGAAATCGATGGCATCCAATTTGCTCAAGGTGGAAAACTAGCGAACGTCACGTTCGTTGGGGAATTCAGCCAAAATCAAATCTCTAAAATGAAACAAACGATTGAAACGGAATATAAGAAAGAACCGAGTATCTCGACGGTTTCGGCACAAGTTGGTCAAGAAATCGCGCGTAACGCGATTTATGCCGTCTTACTCGCGTCACTTGGGATCGTCATCTATGTCTCGTTCCGATTCCAACCGTTATACGGGATTGCGACAGTGCTTGCACTATTGCACGATGCATTGATGATTGTCGCCTTCTTCTCGCTGTTCCAGATTGAGGTCAACCTGTACTTTATCGCAGCGATTCTGACGATCATCGGGTATTCTGTCAACGATACGATCGTTACGTTCGACAGGGTGCGAGAAAATCTCGGACTTGCTGAAAAAGGTGGACGGAAAGTCTCATTTGATGAATTGGCACACATCGTCAATGAATCGATTCAACAAACGATCATTCGCTCGATCAATACGGTCGTCACGGTCATCATGACGGCAGCGGCACTCTACATCTTCGGTAGTGAGGCAATCCGTGGATTCAGTCTCGCCCTGCTTGTCGGTTTGATCATGGGGATGTATTCTTCGATCTTCATCGCCGCGCAGCTCTGGCTCGTCATGAAAGGTCGGACACTTGGTCGCACAAAACGCGCTTCTTAAAAGAGTATCCGCATCAGCTATCGCTGGTGCGGATTTTCAATTATAATGGGGAAGTTGATTGGAGGGTTTGAGATGTACCATGCTAAAAAAACATGGCTTGATAAAGTCATCGATTCAGAACAAATCGAACAATTGACGGCGGATGGCACGATCTCACCGCACGTCGCACAATTACTTGTCCAACGGGGATTCACGACACGTGAAGCTGCTCGTGATTTTTTAGAGACGGATCAAATGGCATTCCACGATCCATTTGCTTTTAAAGACATGCCGAAAGTCGTTGAACGGATTCAACGTGCCGTCAACGAAGGTGAGATGATTTTAATTTACGGTGATTATGACGTCGATGGTGTGAGTTCCGCTGCGATTCTCTGGCATGCCTTGATTGAAATTGGAGGGATGGCAGAGTGTTATATCCCAAACCGATTCACGGAAGGCTATGGACCGAATGAAGCAGCATTTCGCTGGGCAGCGGAAGAAGGGTTTAGTCTCGTCATCACTGTCGACTGTGGGATTTCCGGTATCCACGAAGCAGATGTCCTGAAGGAACTCGGGGTCGATTTAATCATCACCGATCACCACGAAGCCAAAGAAACGTTACCCGATGCCTTTGCCTTGATCCATCCAGGTGTCGATCCAGACTATCCGTTCTCAAAACTTGCTGGGGCAGGCGTCGCCTTTAAAGTCGCACATGCTCTCCTTGATCGTGAACCAGTCGAATTACTCGATCTTGCCGTGCTCGGAACGATTGCCGATCTTGTCCCGCTCGTCGGCGAAAACCGCTTGCTTGCGATTCGTGGAATCGAGGCGCTAAACGCAAGTGAACGTCCAGGTATCCTTGCGTTACGTGACGTCTGCAGTTTAACTGAGGACGAACTAACGGAAGAGTCGGTCGGATTTGCATTCGGTCCACGGATCAATGCAGCAGGTCGTCTTGATTCTGCGATGCCAGCGCTCGAGATGTTGCTAGCAGAAAGTAAAGATGAAGCACTTCATCTCGCGAAACAACTCGACCAACAAAATAAACAACGTCAAGATATCGTCAAGCAGATTGCGGAGGAAGCAACGGCGCTTGTCGAGGAACGCTTCAAGGATGACCGCGTCCTCGTCGTCGATGCGGCAGACTGGAACCCAGGTGTCGTCGGCATCGTCGCCTCGCGACTCGTTGAAAAATATCATCGTCCTGTCATCATGCTGTGTCATGATGCTGAAAAAGGAACAGCGAAGGGTTCTGGACGGTCGATTCCAGCCTTTGACCTCTTCGCTGAACTGACGAAATGTGAAGATATCTTGCCGCATTTCGGAGGACATCCGGCTGCTGCCGGCATGACGCTCTCTTCCGATGACGTTGAGACGTTACGTCAACGCTTGAATGAACAAGCGAGCACGTTACCGGATGACGCGTTCATCGCGACAATCGATGTCGACCTACGTCTACACGTCAGTGATGTCTCGATTCAGTTGATTGAAGACATTCAGCGACTGGCACCGTTCGGGATGGGAAACCCCGCGCCACGGATTGTCATTGAGCAGGCGAAGATTCGCGATATGAAACGGATCGGTCGTGATCTGACGCATGTCAAGGCACTCCTATCAGGCGACGGGAAGGAACTCGATGCAATCGGCTTCGGCTTCGGCGACCTCGTCGATGAAGTTTCAACCTTATCGGAGATTCACTTGATGGGCAGTCTGAACATCAATGAATGGAATGGTTTCCGTAAACCTCAATTGATGATTCAAGACGTCGCTGTCGAAGATGTTCAAGTATTTGATTACCGTGGAGGTAAGCGTCCGCTGAGCGATCTATTTGCCTTACCGCACGAGACGACGACATTCGTCGCCTTTACCGATGAGATGAAGGAGAAATACACTGAACGTCCATTGAATGGTCCGATTCGACAAAACATCGTCTTTCTTGACCTGCCGGAAGAGGAAGCAGCATTTTATCCATATGTGCAACAAGCAGAGCGGATTTATTGTGCCTTTAAGGATGAAGGCTATTATTTCGAGACGATTCCATCGCGTGAGGACTTCAAACAGTACTTCCAGTATTTTGCGAAATGTCCACGGGATGAGCTCCGGATAGGTCTCGTACGTTTGTCAAAATCGCGAAAATGGACGAAACGATCGATTAACTTTATGCATTCGGTATTCTCGGAACTTGATTTTCTTGTTACAATGGAGGACGGGCTGCCGGGTGTGAACCCAAATGCTGCAAAACGAGATCTGACGGAAGCACCGACATACCAGCGTCATGAAGCGCGTCAAGAGCTCGAGCAACAATACATTTATTCGTCACTCGCTCAGTTGAAAGAGCGTTTTGATACTTTGGTAGAAGCGGCGAAGCAGGAGGAAAAGACATGGAGTTCAAACAGCATATAAAAGAGGTCGAGAATTGGCCGAAAGAAGGAATCAGTTTCAAGGACATCACATCACTCATGCAAAACGGACCGGCGTATAAACAATCGGTCGATGCGCTCGTTGAGTATGCACGCAGTAAAGGCGCAGATGTCATCGCAGGTCCAGAAGCACGTGGATTCGTCGTTGGTTGCCCAGCAGCTTACGCGATGGAAATCGGATTCGTTCCTGTTCGTAAAGAAGGAAAATTACCGCGTGAGACAGTCCGTGTCGAGTATGGTCTTGAGTACGGAAAAGACGTCTTGACGATGCACGAAGATGCAATCCAACCGGGACAACGCGTCGTCATCCTTGACGATTTGCTTGCGACAGGTGGTACGATCGAAGCAACGATCCAAATGATCGAAAAATTAGGCGGAACAGTTGCCGGAATCGGATTCTTAATTGAACTCGATGGTCTTGGCGGGCGTGAGAAACTCGAAGGATATGACATTCTTTCATTGATTCGCTACGAAGACTGAAGACACTATACTCTCTTGGTACTTGATGACCAAGGGGGTATTTCTTTTTATTTTGACATCTTCTCAAGATTTCACGATAATAAGAATTATATATTAGGGATTCCGTTGCAGACGATCCCGGGGACTGGGTGAGGAAAAGGGATGACAAATAAACAAATCGTAAATGTAGAAGACCTTCTCGCTCGATGTGCGGAATACATGACGCAAGTTGAAGTCAAAGACATCGAACGTGCTTACCAATTCGCGAAAGACGAACATGATGGACAATTCCGCCGTTCAGGGGAACCGTACATCATTCATCCGGTACAAGTTGCCGGTATCTTAGTCGATATTGGTTTGGATGCAACGACGATCGTCGCTGCGCTTCTTCATGATGTCGTCGAAGATACGGACATTACACTCGAAGAATTATCCGAACGATTCGGACCCGACGTTGCGATGCTCGTCGATGGCGTCACGAAACTCGGGAAAATTAAATATAAATCGAAGCGCGAAGAGTTAGCTGAGAACCATCGGAAGATGTTCATCGCGATGGCGGAAGACATTCGTGTCATCTTGATCAAACTGGCTGACCGTTTGCACAATATGCGGACGTTGCAACATATGGTCAAGGAAAAGCAAGTGCAAAAAGCAGAAGAGACGCTTGAAATCTTCGCGCCACTTGCACATCGTCTCGGGATTTCGACGATCAAATGGGAACTCGAGGACATCAGTTTGCGCTACATCAATCCGCAACAATACTACCGGATCGTTTCGATGATGAAACAAAAACGGACGGAACGAGAAGCGCTCGTTAGTTCGGTTATTGAAGAGGTCAATGAAGTACTCGATGATGTACAGATTGCAGCGGAAGTCGATGGACGTCCGAAGCATATCTATTCCATTTATAATAAGATGCAAAACTCGAAAAAAGAGTTCAGTGAAATCTATGATTTGATGGCTGTTCGCATCATTGTTGACTCGATCAAAGATTGTTACGCTGTACTCGGAATCATTCATACGCAGTATAAACCGATGCCGGGACGCTTCAAGGATTATATCGCGATGCCGAAGCCGAACATGTATCAATCGCTGCATACGACGGTCATCGGACCGAAAGGCGAGCCGCTCGAGGTCCAAATTCGGACGCGAGACATGCATTTCATTGCCGAGTACGGGATTGCCGCTCACTGGGCGTATAAAGAAGGTAAGGAACAGGAAGCAAAATCTGGGTTTGAGGATAAGATTGCTCACTTCCGCGAGATTTTGGAGTTACAGAAGGACACGGCAGATGCCGAGGAATTCATGGAATCGGTCAAAGTCGACTTCTTCAGTGACATGCTGTACGTCTTCACACCAAAAGGTGACGTCATCGAGTTGCCGAAAGGTTCTGTTCCGATTGATTATGCCTACCGAATTCATACGGAAATTGGTCACCGGACGATCGGAGCGAAAGTCAACGGACGGATGGTACCGATCGACTATAAGCTAAAGACAGGTGACATCATCGAAATTGTCACGTCGAAGCATAGTTATGGTCCAAGTAAGGATTGGCTCAAGATTTGTGTGTCGAGTCAGGCGAAAAATAAAATCCGTCAATGGTTCAAACGTCAGCAACGCGAAGAGAACGTCTCAAAAGGACGGGAACTGATCGAAGCAGAAGTGAAGAAGCTTGGCTTTGAGCCGAAAGAAGTCATCAATGAGAAGACGCTCGAAGACGTGACGCGGAAGTTCAACTTCTCGCAAGAAGAAGACATGTACGCTGCTGTTGGCTATCATGGTCTGACTGCTGCCCAAGTCGCGCATAAATTAACGGAAAAATTACGCAAAGACAAAGAATCCAAAAATCTAGAACTGAACGAAGCAATCAGTGAGATGAAGACGTTCGATCGTCCGAAAAAGGAAAATCCGGAAGGGGTTCGGGTCAAAGGCATCGATAACATGCTCGTTCGCATGAGTCGTTGTTGTAATCCGGTTCCAGGGGACGATATCGTCGGATATATCACGCGTGGGCGTGGCGTCTCAATTCATCGGACGGACTGTTTGAACGTCATTCACGAACAAAATCCAGAACGTCTGCTCGAAGTCGAGTGGGAACATGAAGGTAAAGCCGTCAAGAGTTATAACGTCGAAATCGAAATTTCTGGATTTGACCGGGCAGGATTGTTGAATGATGTCTTGCAGTCGGTATCTGCAACGAATACGAACATCGTCGCTGTCAGTGGGAAGGGCGACGACAGTAAACAAGCCAAAATCACGATGACGATTGCGATCAATAATGTCAATCATCTACAAAAAGTCGTCGATCGAATTAAACAAATCTCTGACGTGTATGCTGTACATCGCGTCATGATGACGTAAGGAGCGGATCCGTCGTGCGAGTTGTATTACAACGAGTCAAAGAAGCAAGTGTCACAGTCAATCAGGAGGTCATCGGTCAAATCAAGCAAGGATTTCTCTTGCTCGTCGGTGTCACACACGAAGACACGATCGATCAGGTGAACTGGTTAGCTGATAAAATCGCAGGACTCCGTGTGTTTGAAGATGAGGAAGAACGGATGAATCGCTCGTTACAGGATGTCGACGGTCAGATTCTATCCGTCTCGCAGTTCACGCTGTATGGTGATGTCAAAAAAGGACGTCGTCCAGCCTTCACGGAAGCGGCGAAACCGGATGTTGCCAATGAGTTGTATGAAGCGTTCAATGAACGTCTTCGTGCGCAAGGACTGACGGTCGAGACAGGTCAGTTCGGTGCCATGATGGATATCGCGCTCATTAATGATGGACCTGTAACGTTGATTCTTGAAAAAGAAGCAAACGCTTGACAGGAACCGAGAGACGAGGCAATATTAGACGTAACCAAATGATTCATACGACCGAAGACGAAGAGGAGTAATCAAGACCTCGTCTGCTTAGAGAGTCGCCCCTTGGCTGAAAGGGCGAACAGACGAACTCGATGAAAGACCCTTCCGAGGTATCTTCCTGAACCGATAGTAGGGAAGGTCGTACGCAGGCGTTAACTGCACCGAGTGGTCAAATGTGATTTGACAACCAGGGTGGTACCACGGGATCTTCAAGTTCTCGTCCCTTTGCGGACGAGAACTTTTTTGTATTCAAAAAAGGAGGAATTTGAGATGAAATTACCACGCGGTACGTTTGATGTCCTTCCAGGAACAGTCGAACGTTGGCAGTACATCGAACAACAATTACGTGAAATTAGTAAGCGTTACAACTATAAGGAAATCCGGACGCCGATTTTTGAGGAGACAGAACTTTTCAAACGTGGCGTTGGTGAGACGACGGATATCGTTCAAAAAGAGATGTTCATGCTTGAGAAACGCGGAAAAGACCAGTTGACGTTACGCCCGGAAGGAACGGCTGCCGTCGTTCGTTCATTCGTGACGAACAAACTTTTCGGTTCACCGAACCAACCAACGAAATTGTTCTATATCGGCCCGATGTTCCGTTATGAACGTCCGCAAGCAGGACGTTTCCGTCAGCTCCACCAATACGGAGTTGAAGCACTCGGAAGTGAACAACCGGCCATCGATGCGGAAGTCATCAGTCTCGCGATGAGCATCTACCGTTCATTCGGATTGAAGCATCTTAAACTGGTCATCAACACGCTCGGGGATAACGAAAGTCGCGCCGCACACCGGGCAGCACTTGTCGCTCACTTTAAACCAGTCGTTCACGAATTATGTCAGGACTGTCAGAACCGTCTCGAAACGAATCCACTTCGTGTCCTTGATTGTAAGGTCGACCGCGATCACCCGAGCATGGCAACAGCACCATCGATTCTCGATTACTTAAACCCGGCATCAAAAGCGTATTTCGACGAAGTTTTGCTTCACTTAGATGCACTCGGCATCGAGTATGTCGTTGACCCGACGCTCGTTCGCGGAATCGACTATTACAATCACACGGCGTTTGAAATCATGTCTGAAGCAGAAGGCTTCGGAGCAATCACGACACTGTGTGGTGGTGGTCGTTACAACGGTCTCGTCGAACAGATCGGTGGACCAGCAACACCGGGAATCGGATTCGGAATCGGTATCGAGCGTTTATTGATGGCGCTTGAGAATGAGAACGTCTTACCGGCAGTCGACGATCAAATCGACGTCTTCATCGTCGCGCAAGGCAGTGACGAAGTCGAAAAGACAGCAACACGTCTCTTACAATTGATGCGTCTTGAAGGACTTGTCGCGGATCGCGATTATCTCGGTCGGAAGTTCAAAGGACAATTTAAGGCAGCAGATCGCTTGAAAGCACGTTACACGGTCATCCTCGGGGATGAAGAAGTCGAGCGTGGTGCAGCTGCCCTCAAAAACATGGCTACAGGGGAACAGACGGACGTTCCGTTATCAGCAGTCGCTGATACGATCGTCGCGAAATTAAAGGAGGAAGCACAATGATCGGACGCACGCATATGAACGGACAGGTGACAGAAGAAGTCATCGGACAACACGTTCAACTTAAAGGATGGGTTCAAAAACGACGTGACTTAGGAGGATTGATCTTCCTTGATCTCCGTGACCGTAGTGGCATCGTCCAAATCGTCTTCCAACCGGAAAACGAGCAGGCACACCGTCTTGCCGAATCGATTCGTTCGGAATATGTCCTCGATATTAAAGGACATGTCATCGCACGTGAGAATCCGAACCCGAACATTCCGACTGGACAAGTCGAGGTCGTCGCGGATGAAGTCGTCATCTTAAACGCAGCGAAGATGACACCGTTCCCGATCAGTGAAGAAGCGGAGCAGACGTCAGAAGATTTACGTCTTAAATACCGTTACCTCGACTTGCGTCGCCCATCGCTCCAAGAGACATTCCGTCTCCGTTCGAAAGCATCGAACATCATGCGGAACTTCCTCGATGAGCAAGACTTCCTTGAAGTCGAGACACCGATCTTAACGAAATCAACGCCAGAAGGCGCACGTGACTATCTCGTCCCAAGCCGGGTTCACCCGGGCGAGTTCTACGCCTTGCCACAATCTCCACAATTGTTCAAACAATTGCTGATGGTGTCTGGTTTTGAGCGGTACTTCCAAATCGCACGTTGTTTCCGTGATGAAGACTTACGTGCAGACCGTCAACCTGAATTCACGCAAGTCGACATCGAGACAAGCTTCATGGACATCGAAGACTTGTATGCCATGATGGAGTCGATGATGACACGCGTCATGAAAGAAACGCTCGGAAAAGATATCGTGACACCATTCCCACGGATGCCGTATGCAGAAGCAATGAGCCGGTATGGTTCGGATAAACCGGATACACGCTTCGGTCTCGAATTGATCGATGTCGCGGATGCCGTCAAAGGAGCAGGATTCAAAGTATTCGATATGGCACTTGAAGCAGGTGGAGAAGTCAAAGCATTGAACGTCAAAGGTGCAGCTGAACGCTTCTCACGAAAAGACATCGATAAGTTACAAGAATTTACGGCGATTTACGGTGCAAAAGGTCTCGCATGGGTCAAAGTGACAGCGGACGGATTGAATGGTCCAATCGCGAAGTTCTTCGACGAAGAAGCAACCGCTCGCTTGACAGCGGCGACAGATGCGGAAGCAGGCGACTTGTTGTTGTTCGTCGCAGCAAAAGCATCGATCGTAGCAGACAGCTTAGGTGCGCTCCGTCAGAAGTTGGCGAAGGAACTCGACTTAATTGATGAGTCGGTCTTCAACTTCCTTTGGGTGACAGACTTCCCACTTGTCACGTACGAAGAAGAAGATGGTCGTTTCTATGCGAATCACCACCCGTTCACGATGCCGCGTCGTGAGGATCTCGAATTGCTCGAGACGGATCCTGGCAAAGTCCTCGCCGTCGCGTATGACCTCGTCTTAAACGGATATGAGCTCGGCGGTGGATCACAACGGATTTATGAACGGGATATCCAGGAGCGGATGTTCAAGTTGCTTGGCTTCTCAGAAGAAGAAGCAAACGAGCAATTCGGCTTCTTGATGGAAGCATTCGAATACGGAACACCACCACATGCGGGGATCGCACTTGGTCTAGACCGTCTCGTCATGTTACTCGCAGGGCGTTCGAACTTGCGTGATACAATTGCCTTCCCGAAAACAGCATCAGCAAGTGATCTGTTGACGGCAGCACCAAGCCCAGTCTCGGATGCGCAATTAAATGATCTCTCAATTCGTACAGCAGTCAAACAATCTTAAGTCACGACAAGCGAATCTTCCGGTATGGGAGGTTCGCTTGTTTCATGAAGGAGGGCGAACGGATGGAACGACACTTTTTTGAACGGTCTCCAGTTGAAGTCGGACCAGACTTCTTAGGAACACACATCACGGTCGATGAGGTAACGATGCGAATCGTCGAGGTCGAAGCCTATCTCGGTCCTCACGATCAAGCGGCACACTCGTTTTCCGGTAAACCAACGAAACGAACGGCACCGATGTTCGGTCCACCCGGACATTTATATGTTTATTTCACGTATGGTATGCATCACTGTATGAATATCGTTTGTGGACATGAAGGGGAAGGATACGGACTGCTGTTACGAGGTGCCGAAATCATCAGAGGGCACGATCTTGTCGCTGAACGCCGTTTTGGTTGTTCCTACGCGGAATTGACTGCGATTCAAAGACGAAATCTCGTCAATGGACCGGCAAAATTGTGCCAAGGATTCGGTCTAACGACTGCTGATTCAGGTCAGGATCTTTATCAAGACCGGTTTCGACTCGTTGCCGACCCGGTCGATGCAATCGTCCAGACGACACGCATTGGTATTCCAAATGCTGGAGAAGCGACGGCCTATCCATGGCGTTTTTATGTCGACGCGAGTGAAGGTGTCAGTAAACGTTAAAAAATGGACGCTCCGATCAGGAAGCGTCCATTTTTTATTTAGGATTGTTGATTGATTTTTTAGCTTGTTGTTTTTTATAGAATTTATAAACGATTGGTCCAACCGTCGTTACAAGCGTCACTAATGTTCTGAGTTTACCGCGTTTTGCAGCCATTGATCCATTCACTCCTCTGATTTGTTGTAGTAATCATATTCCACGAAAACAACGTCTTAAAACCTCGTCGGCACATCGATTGGTTTTCTAAGTCCCTTGGTCGGGTCATAGTATAAGAGAAGGGAGCCGATCAATATGGGAGCAGTCGTCTGGTACCGCAATGATTTGCGTGTCGATGATCATGAAGCACTTCGAAGCGCATGCGAAGAACAAGATACGATTCGGGCAGTATACGTTAAAAATCATAAGGAACAGCTGTTTGAAAGAGGCGCACAACAAGCGAAATTCGAAGAAGAGTCATTAGCGAATTTAGCCGATCATTTGTCTCAAATCGGAATTGCATTAGATATTTTAGAGGGGAAGGTGAATGAGGCACTTGATTCTTATCTCCAAACGGATGATACCGTCTATTTCCATAAGATGACTGGAATAGAAGAAGCGGCAAGTGAGCAGTATGTCAAAGACAGATATACAGTCCGTTCTTTTGAGACACAGACACTACATCGCCGGGAAGATATCGGAAGTGACGAACTGAAGCGCGTCTTTACAGCGTTTCGAAAACGTGTCGAGGCGAAAGGAACCTTCTACGATCCACTTGATCCACCAACCGGTATTCGATTAATAAGGGAGGAATCAGTCAAAGCGGATCCAGAGATCGCGTTCCCGTTCCGTGGTGGAGAATCAACGGGGAGAGCACGTCTTCAAGAATACCTGGCTGAGCCTGTATTCACCTATAAAGAAACACGTAATGGTTTTTTGCGAGATGATTCTTCGAAGTTATCTGCCTGGCTAGCGAACGGATCGCTGTCACCGCGTCGCGTCATGGCTGAATTGCAGGAAGCCGAGCGAAAAAAGGGAGCAAATGAATCAACGTATTGGTTGTATTTCGAACTGTTATGGCGTGACTTTTTCCATTTAACGATGCGTGAGACAGGAAGCCGTCTGTTCCGGTCGAGTGGATTACAAGACGGTCAATACACGTGGAAGACGGACCAGCTAGCTGTCGAACGTTGGATAGAAGGAAAGACCGGTGTTCCGTTCGTCGATGCCTTCATGAACGAGATTCGCGAGACGGGATGGATGTCGAACCGCGGCAGACAAATCGTTGCCAGTTATCTGATTCATGAATTAAAGCAGGACTGGCGCATCGGAGCACGATATTTCGAACAACAGTTGATCGACTATGATGTCGCTTCGAACTATGGCAACTGGGCGTTCATCGCGGGTGTTGGGAATGCAACACGCACACCACGATTTGATCCCGCATTCCAACAACAACGATATGATCCGAATCAACAGTTCACGAAACGTTGGACCTAAAAAAGCATCTTTTTCTGGAGTGGGAAGTAGTTGCATTTCAGAGGGGAGGATGCTATATTAAATGCATCAGATGGGGTTCCTGAATTGTACGAGAGCCGCCTTTTATCTTTGAGCCACTCTTTTTTGATAGGGAGTTTGACGTTCCAACTAGTAGTACATGCCTCGCAACACAGCAGGAGGACGTACGAATAGGAATCGGATAAGACACCCACCTGCACAGCAGGTTCAAAAATAAGGTATCGACACGGCACTTCGGGTCCCATCGTCTTATTATTTTATTGTTCGACACGTCGCATGACGTTTTTTTTTATGATATAATTCCGAGTAAAACAGTATGAGTATTGTGAGGTTATGAGATGTTACATCAATTTTCGCGTAATGAACTAGCAATCGGTAAAACTGGACTTGACGCATTGGCATCCAAGTCTGTCGCTATTCTGGGAATCGGCGGTGTTGGTTCGTTCTCAGCAGAAGCGCTTGCCCGTAGTGGTGTAGGTCGTTTGATTCTCGTCGATAAGGATGATATCGATATTACAAACGTTAACCGACAAATTCATGCCTTGCTTCCGACGGTCGGTCAGCCGAAGGTCGATGCGATGGCAGAACGTCTTGCGTTAATCAATCCAGACCTTGAAATCGTTCGTTTAAAGATGTTCTACAATGAAGAAACATTCGAGTCGTTCTTTGAACAGCAGCCGGATTATGTCATCGATGCATCGGACACGGTCTCGTTCAAAATTCACTTGATTCAAGAATGTAAGAAACGTAACATTCCGATCATTTCGAGCATGGGGATGGCAAACAAGATGGATCCGACACGCATTAAGATCGTTGACATCAAAGATACAAGTTATGATCCATTAGCGAAGGTCATCCGGACGAAACTTCGAAAAGCCGGTATTCATAAAGGCGTTCCTGTTGTCTTTTCCGATGAACCGCCCGTTAAGATCATTGAAGAAGTCCGTCAAGTTGTCGGAAACGATGCAGCTGCGATTCGTAAAGCGAAGATGCCGCCGAGTTCGAACGCATTCGTGCCTTCAGTTGGTGGATTGATTGCAGCGAGCTACGTCATCAATGAGATCGTCCGTGAAGCTGGCGTGACGATCGAACGCGTTCGTTAAAAAAGCGACCTTATGGTCGCTTTTTCTGATGTGTGGCTGTTTGTTTGTTCCAAAAATCGAGTCGAGCCTGCAGTTGTTTTTCAAAACCGCGTGGGCTTGGACGATAAAAGATGGGTTTGGTCCGGGCAAGGTTTTCTGGCCAATAATTCTGTGGCACATAGGCATGTTCGAAGTCGTGTGGATATTGGTAGGTGACGCCATTCCCAAGTGCCGCTGCACCCGGATGATGGGCATCGCGCAGGTGTGGGGGAACAGGTCCACCATCTGAACGACGGACGAGCGTCAATGCTTGGTCAATGGCTGAGATGACGGCATTCGATTTCGGTGCTGTCGCGAGATATAAGACCGTTTCAGCGAGCGGAATCCGAGCTTCCGGGAAACCAACGTATTCGCACGCGCGCGCACAGGCATCGACCATCAATAACGCTTGCGGATCAGATAGACCGATGTCTTCTGCCGCATGGACATAGAGACGACGAACGATGAAACGGGGACTTTCACCGGCTTCAATCATGACGGCGAGCCAGTAGAGCGCGGCGTCCGGATCGGAACCACGAATCGATTTAATGAAAGCGGAGATGACATCATAATGACGATCGCCGTCCTTATCATACTTCAATGCCTTTTGCTGAATCGATTCCTCCGCGACAGCGAGATCGATCGTGATTTGACCATCGATTTCCGGAGTCGTCAAGACGGCGAGTTCGAGCGCATTCAATAATGCCCTGTAATCGCCATCTGACAACTTGACGTAATGATCGATCGCGTCCTCCGTGATCGTGATCGGATATTTGCCAAGACCACGCTCTTCGTCCTTCAGGGTTCGGTCGAGGACGATTCGTAAATCGTCTGCCGTCGGGGGCTCGAAACGAAATACCGTTGCTCGTGATAAGAGAGCAGCATTGACTTCAAAACTCGGATTTTCAGTCGTCGCACCGATCAACGTGATCGTACCCGCCTCAAGTGCCGGCAGTAAGGCGTCTTGCTGCATCTTATTGAACCGATGGATCTCATCGAGAAAGAGGATCGTTTTTTGATCCTCGAACTGAAGACGAGCCTCGGCTGCTTTTAAAATCTCCCGTAATTGTTCCAGTTTTGCCGTGACCGCATTCAATTGCTCGAATGCTGATTTCGTATAACTGGAAATGACACGTGCGAGCGTCGTCTTACCGGTGCCCGGTGGACCGTAAAAAATGACGGTCCCGAGACGGTCGGCTAAGATGGCGCGCCGCAAAAGCGTCGTCTCTCCGATTAGATGGCGTTGTCCGACGATTTCATCCAGATTCTGCGGACGCATCCGATTTGCGAGCGGTCCGGCAGGAGACTGGGATTCAAATAAATGTGCCATACACATACGCTCCTTCCACTTTTAGCTACTACTATACTAGAAAGGATGATCCTTCGCATGATGAAAATCTCGACGAAAGGGCGATATGGTCTGACGATCATGATCGCACTCGCAAAAGAAGCTGAATCAAAACCATTGTCCTTAAAAAAAATCGCCCAGATGTATGATTTATCAGAGCACTACCTCGAGCAATTGATCGCACCACTTCGAAATGGGGGTCTCGTCAAAAGTGTCCGCGGCGCTTATGGCGGGGATAAGCTCGGTCGTGAAGCACAAAACATTACGGCGGGTGAAATCATCCGCCTGCTTGAAGGACCACTCGTCGTCGTCGAAGTCGATGCTTGTGACGAGGTCACGAAACGCAAACTTTGGGATAAAATCCAACAAGCGGTCGATCAAGTACTCGATTCAACGACACTACAAGACTTAGCAGAAGAAGACGATACAGGATACATGTTCTATATTTGAGAGGTGAATACGAATGAATTACTTTGACCATTCGGCGACGACGCCGATGCGTCCAGAAGTCCTTGAGGCGATGACGCCTTATTTGCTCGAACAGTACGGGAATCCATCAAGTGTCCATGCGGCTGGTCGTTCTGCTCGGGCGGCGATCGACAATGCACGCCGACAGATCGCACAAGAATTAAATGCGAAACCAACCGAACTGATTTTCACGAGTGGTGGAACGGAGTCGGATAACTACGCCATCTTCGGTGCGGCTGAGGCAGCGCTTGAAAAAGGGCGTCATCTCATTACGACACGGTTTGAGCATCATGCCGTACTCCGTGCGTTCGAAGAGCTTGAAAAGCAAGGCTATGATGTCACATATCTCGATGTACCGTCGTCTGGCGTTGTGTCGTTGACTGCCTTACAAGAAGCAGTTCGGGAAGATACGATACTCGTCTCGATCATGTTTGGTAACAATGAAGTCGGAACGATCCAGCCAATTGCGACATTCGGTCAATTTTTACGGGAACGCGGTATTTTGTTTCATACGGATGCGGTGCAAGTGTTCGGCAAACAAGCAATCGATGTTGAAGCGTTACAGGTCGATCTCTTATCCGCGTCTGCTCATAAAATTAACGGTCCAAAGGGAATCGGACTATTGTACGTGCGGACTGGTGTGAAGTTAGCACCTCACACGTTCGGCGGAGAACAAGAACGCAAGCGTCGTGCTGGTACAGAGAACGTACCGGGAATCGTCGGTTTAGCGAAGGCGCTCGAACTGATGGTAGCGGAGCGTGATCAACAACAGGATCAGATCACACAGTTGCGTACCGTCTTGCTGACTCGATTAGATGAAAGTGGTATCAAGTATGAAGTCAACGGTATCGAGGGATTACCGAATGTCCTCAATCTTTATTTCCCGCAAATCGAGATCGAACCGTTCTTGATCATGCTCGATATGCGGCAGATGGCGGTATCGAGTGGGAGTGCATGTACGGCAGGGTCTGTCGAACCTTCGCATGTCCTGTCGGCGATGTATGGCGAAGATGAACGAACGCGCGCATCTGTTCGGATCAGCTTTGGGCACGGAAATGATGTTCCGCAAGTCGAACTACTCGCACAAGCCTTGCAAGATGTCGTAAAATCGTTTCAGAATTAACTAAGAGGTGAAATGAATGAATACACGAGCGAAAGCCCCGAGTGAAACGACAGTCGTCGTTGGGATGTCGGGCGGTGTCGATTCGTCTGTGACGGCTCATTTATTAAAAGAGCAAGGCTATAACGTCATCGGGATCTTCATGAAAAACTGGGATGACACGGATGAGAACGGCTTTTGTACGGCGACGGAAGATTATGAAGACGTCATCGCCGTAGCCAATCAAATCGGCATTCCGTATTATGCGGTCAATTTTGAAAAAGAGTACTGGGATAAGGTCTTCACGTACTTCCTCGATGAATATAAACTCGGTCGGACACCGAATCCAGACGTCATGTGTAACAAGGAAATCAAGTTCAAAGCGTTCCTCGATCACGCGATGCGCCTTGGTGCCGATTTCGTCGCAACAGGTCATTATGCACGTGCTATCTATGAAGATGGAGAACATAAATTGCTTCGAGGCGTGGATGCAAATAAAGATCAAACGTATTTCTTGAATCAATTGTCGCAAGAGCAAATCGCGAAGGCGATGTTCCCAATCGGTCACATGGAAAAATCAGAAGTGCGCCGGATTGCAGAAGAAGCGAACCTTGCAACAGCTAAGAAAAAAGACTCGACCGGTATTTGCTTCATTGGCGAGCGGAACTTTAAACAGTTCCTCGGTCAATACCTACCGGCACAACCCGGTGAGATGCGGACGCTTGACGGCAACGTCATGGGTCGTCACGATGGATTGATGTACTATACGATGGGGCAACGCCACGGGCTTGGTATCGGTGGAGACGGAGAACCTTGGTTCGTCGTCGGAAAAAACCTAAAAGAGAACATTCTCTATATCGATCAAGGATTCCATAACGAATTATTGTATTCGGAAGGATTACTTGCTTCAGATGTCAGTTGGACATCAGAACGTCCAGTCGGTGAGACATTCCGTTGCACAGCAAAATTCCGTTACCGTCAACAAGACACAGCCGTCACGGTTCGTGTCCTTGAAGATGGACTCGATGTTTCGTTTGACGAACGTCAACGGGCGATCACACCAGGACAAGCGGTCGTGTTCTATGATGGAGACATCTGCCTCGGTGGTGCGACGATCGATGCAGCCTATAAAGCAGGCGAACGCCTCGCTTATCTAGCGTAAGGAGCAAAAGAAGATGAACTATAATGAAGTAGGGTTCCGGCATCTAGAAGCTGGAAATTATGAATTAGCAGCGCAAGCTTTTAATGATGCGATCGAACAAAACCCAAAAGATCCGACAGCATACGTCAATCTTGGAACATTACTGCAATCGATGAACGACGCTGATCGTGCCCTTCGTTTTTATGACCGGGCACTGATGATCGATAATACGTTCGCGAGTGCCTATTATGCGAAAGGTGCTCTGTTCTTTGCTGCCGATCAACTCGTCGAAGCAGAGGAATCATTGCGCGCAGCCTTATTATATGGACTTGATGACGCTGATCTCCATTTCATGCTAGGGATGACGTATCAAAAACTCGGTGATCCAGTACGCGGCTTACCTCGTTTACAACGCGCGTCAGAACTAAACGGTGTCGATATCGAGATCGCATTCCAATACGGACTTGCCTTAGCGCAAAACGAGAAGTTGGAAGAAGCGGTCGAGATGTTCGAGCATGTCTTGATGCTGGACGAAACGCATACAGATGCACGCTATAACTATGCGATCGCCCTTGCCTTCCTCGGTCAACAGGAAGCGTGTTACGCAGAACTTGAAGCCGTTCTTGCCTATCAGCCGGAACACGCCCTTGCACGAGATGCGAAAGCGAAGATGGATGCGTTATTAAAACAAGCAGACTGATTCAAAAAAGACGATTCCAAATGGAGTCGTCTTTTTTACGCTATTTAATTCCCGACTTCACGAATGACGCGAAGTGGAGGTCCGGAAAAGTCTTCATAGGCTTCATCCATGTTTTTCGTATACAGTTCGATGACGTTATTTTCTGTATCCTTGAAATAAGCAGAATGCTCTTTTTGATTCGATGTCTCCTGTTCGTCCCATTCTCTGAGCTTCACGGTAATCGATGCTTCCCGCAATTGATTCAAGGCTTGCTGGAACTCGTTCTTTTCAACGTAAAAGGCACAATGAACATGGACACCACCTTCATCGTACAACGTGTCCCATTCGGACACTGGTAAGTGTTTGACGGTCCGTTCTTCCATCGTGAAGTCCCGTTTCAGCCACAGACCGAGTCGAGTGTTACCGCCGATGTAAAGCCACGTTGCCCAAACCCCGTCTTGTTTAGATTGTTCTTTACTTGGTTCCGCATCCTCAGGAGCCCATTGCTCGACGATCGGAATGCCAAGTGTCCCATTCCAAAAACCGACCGCACGGTCCATATCCTCGACTTCAAGTACTAATTCACACAATCCTGCAATCGGTAAACGTGCCATCCTTAAACTCCTCCTCTTAACGAAATGGTTCACGGTATCTTTCCCTGATTTAAAATCCGGTAAACGAATGCTATGATGAAAGCAGCGAATGAAAAAGAGAGAAAGAAGGTGGAGTGATGGAGCACCCCCATCAAGTCGTCGGGCGCGTCAAACGTGTGCTCTTTTCTTCTGAAGAAGAAGCACACTCCATTGTATTGGTCGCCGTCAAAGAAAAGAACTTTGAGTTAAAAGAAACCGAGCTCGTCATTACAGGTACAGGAGTCGGAATCGAACTCGGAGGAACGTATCAAGCATTCGGTCGTCTCGTTGATCATCCTCGCTTCGGAAAACAACTGAAGGCGGAGCTGATTCGTCGATCGGTTCCGATGACAAAACATGCGACGATCCGCTTCTTGACGAATGGTTCGTTCACCGGCATTGGTCCGAAGACAGCGAAAAATATCGTCGATGCTCTCGGAGAAGAGGCAGTGGATCTCATCTTGAAGGATGAACGGGTACTGAATCAGGTGCCTGGGTTAAAACAAAAACAAGCTGACATCATCTTGAGTCGACTCGCCACGTTATACGGTGTCGATCAATTAATGCTGTTTCTAGCGCCATTTGATGTCACACCGAAGCTAGCGGCAAAGATTTATGCTGCTTATGAAGGGGACGCGATGGCGCGAATACGAGAGAATCCATATTCCTTGATGTATGAAGTAAACGGGATTGGCTTTAAGACAGCCGATCATATTGCCGCGCACCTCGGACTCGTCGGGCTACACCCGGAGCGTGTCGCTGCTTCGATCATGCACATATTAGAACAAGAAGCGGGCGAGGGACATGCCTTCGCGACGGTCGACTCGCTATTGCAACGGGCACCCCGTCTGCTAGGGGAAGATCCGGGAGAGCGGCTGGAACAAGCGATCGAACTGTTGCTCGCTGAAGATAAGGTCAAGCTTGAAGAAGGTTGCTTGTATTTACCGACGATCTTTTATGCGGAAGTCCGCGCGGCGAAGGAACTAGCACGCGTCATGGCAAACGGAGCGGAACAAGAAGTCGATGTCGCGACAATCCTTGAAGCAATCGGGCACCTCGAAGAACAGTTCGGCATGGAATATGCCGCGCAACAGCGAGAAGCGATCGAGTTAGCGGTCAAAGCGCCGCTGATGGTCTTGACTGGTGGACCGGGTACCGGTAAGACGACTGTCATCAAGGGAATTTTGCATGCGTTGCAAGAAATTCATGACTGGCCGCTTGAGAA
>NZ_DFQK01000009.1:0-30741 GCF_002377745.1 Exiguobacterium sp. UBA3491 | reverse complement strand
GACGTGCCGCTAAACGTCTGTCGGAAGCAACGGACGTTCCGGCGATGACGATTCATCGTCTATTGAAGTATGATGGAACGAACTTTCAATTGAATGAGGATCAGCCGATCACGGGAAAAGTATTAATCATCGATGAATCATCGATGATTGATATCTACTTGTTATCGAGTTTGCTTCGCGCCGTCCCGAACGGCATGAAAATCTTGTTCGTCGGTGACCGCGATCAATTGCCATCCGTCGGTCCAGGACAAGTGCTGGCAGACTTGATGGATACGGAAGGAATTCCCGTCGTCCGTTTGAACGTCGTCCATCGTCAAGCAGAAGATTCTTCGATATTGCGTCTTGCGCACGATTTGAAGAACCGGACGACGTCTGCTGATTTGTTATCACCACTTGCGGATCGCCGCTTCTACACTGCGTCTCCGCAAGAGACGTTACGGGGCATCTCGGCCTTCGCGGAAAAAGCACTCGCAAAAGGCTACTCGAAATTCGATGTCCAGGTCCTCGCGCCGACCTACCGAGGTCAGGTCGGGATCGACGAATTGAATGTCGCCTTGCAACGCGTCTATAACCCGGAGGAACCGAAGAAACGGGAAGTCAAACAAGGGACGCGGATTTACCGGACCGGGGACAAGATTCTCCAGCTCGTCAACAATGCGGAAGAAAACGTCTATAACGGAGATATCGGCGAAATCGTCAATATCTTCTTCGCTAAAGAGAATGTCGATAAAGTCGATAAAATCATCGCCCGGTTCGATCAGACGGAAGTCGAGTACAACCGGAGTGACTGGGATCAATTCACGCACGCCTATGCGATTACGATCCATAAAGCGCAAGGATCCGAGTTTCCGATCGTCTTGATGCCGGTCTATTTCACGGGGGCGTTCAAACATTCCCGAAATTTAATTTATACGGCAGTTACTCGGGCAAAATCGAGTTTGTTATTATTCGGTGATCCGCGTGCGTTCCATAAAGCGTCGCAAGAAGAGGAACCCCGGCGCCGAACACGATTGATCGAACGACTCGGTGGGGTGACAAAGACTTGACGGATGCTGTTCGATAGGTAATAATCACGATAGATGAATGGACGTAACACGTTGATGGAAGATAAGTAAAAGGAAAACTCGAGTCCAGAGAGAAGTGAGTCTGCTGCAATCACTTTCTCGAGTCCCTTTGAAGCTCCTTCCGGAGTCGGGTGTAAACACCTGCGGGTCATCCCCGTTATCAGATGTTCGAGGTAGGCAATAGGTTGCTTACGAACGAGGGTGGTACCACGGAAGCGATGCTTTCGTCCCTTTTCAGGGATGAAAGCATCGCTTTTTTGCGTCCAAATAAAACCAATGGAGGTAACTGTTCATGAAAGCTCTAAAACCATTAACGGGTGCACAAATCCGTCAGATGTATCTTGATTTCTTCCAAAGCAAAGGGCATGCGATCGAACCGAGTGCTTCGCTCGTACCGGTCGAGGATCCATCGCTCTTGTGGATCAACTCGGGTGTTGCAACACTCAAGAAATATTTTGATGGTCGTGTCATTCCTGATAATCCACGTATCGTCAACGCACAAAAATCAATCCGGACGAACGATATCGAAAACGTCGGGAAAACAGCGCGTCACCATACGTTCTTCGAGATGCTCGGAAACTTCTCTGTCGGTGATTACTTCCGTGAAGATGCAATCAAATGGGGTTGGGAACTCTTGACGAGTGATGACTGGTACGGTCTTGACCCGGAACGTCTTTCGGTCACGATTCATCCGGAAGATGATGCAGCGCGTCAAATCTGGCTTGAACTCGGTGTACCGGCTGAGCGGATCATTCCGCTTGAAGATAACTTCTGGGAAATCGGTGAAGGTCCATCTGGTCCGAATACGGAAATCTTCTTCGATCGTGGTCCAGCTTTCGGAGACGATCCGAACGATTCAGAGCTCTACCCGGGTGGCGAAAACGAACGCTATCTCGAGATCTGGAATATCGTCTTCAGTCAGTACAACCACGACGGACACGGCAACTACACGGAACTTCCGCGTAAAAACATCGATACTGGGATGGGACTCGAACGGATGGCGTGTGTCATGCAGGACGTGCCGACGAACTTCGATACGGATCTGTTCATGCCGATCATTCATAAGACAGAAGAAATCAGCGGTAAAATCTACCGTGATGATTCGAAACTTGATGTAGCATTCAAAGTCATCGCAGACCACATCCGTACTGTATCATTTGCGATCGGTGATGGTGCGCTTCCTTCGAATGAAGGACGTGGATATGTCCTTCGTCGTTTACTACGCCGTGCGGTTCGTTATGCGAAGATGCTTGGGATCGAACGTCCGTTCATGTATGAACTCGTTGATACGGTCGGGAACGTCATGGTCGACTTCTACCCGCAAGTTCCAGAAAAAGCAGACTTCATCAAACGCGTCATCAAAAACGAAGAAGAACGTTTCCATGAGACACTGCATGACGGTCTTGCAATCTTGAACACGGTCGCTCAGACGTCTAAGGCGAACGGTGAGCACATCATCAGTGGTGAAGATGCGTTCCGTCTGTATGACACATATGGTTTCCCATTCGAATTGACAGTTGAGTATGCAGAAGATCATCAGATGTCTGTCGATGAGGAAGGCTTCAAACAAGCGATGGACGCGCAACGTCAACGTGCGCGGGCAGCGCGTGAAGAGAGCGGTTCGATGCAACAACAATCGGAAGTCCTCTCGACACTAAAAGATAAAAGTACGTTCGTCGGCTATACCGACCTTAAGGCGGATGCAAAAATCATCGCATTGTTGCATGATGGAGAACGAGTCACAGAAGTGGCTGCTGGTGAAGAAGCGCAAGTCATTCTCGATATCACGCCGTTCTACGCTGAAAGTGGTGGTGAAGTCGCGGATACAGGAACAATCGAAGGCAAAGACTTCGTTCTTGATGTCAAAGATGTTCAAAAGGCACCAAACGGTCAAAACTTGCATACGGTCATCGTCCGTACAGGAATCGCAACGGAAGCGGCGGATGTCGTTGCAAACGTCGAAGCAGCAGAACGTAAAGCCGTCACGAAAAACCATACAGCAACACACTTGCTTCATAAAGCATTGAAAGACACGCTCGGAACACACGTCAACCAAGCGGGATCACTTGTTTCTCCAGAACGTCTCCGCTTCGACTTCTCACACTTCGGTGCAGTGACACAAGAAGAGTTGACAAAAATCGAACAAGACGTCAACCAAGCGATCTGGGCATCATTACCGGTTGATATCGAAGAGATGAACATCGCTGATGCAAAAGCAAAAGGCGCGATGGCATTGTTCGGTGAGAAGTACGGGGAAACGGTCCGTGTCGTCTCAGCAGGCACATACTCGATTGAATTGTGTGGCGGAATCCACGTCGGAAACACTGCAGAGATCGGTCTGTTCAAGATCGTCTCAGAGTCTGGGATCGGTGCAGGTACACGCCGGATCGAAGCCGTGACAGGTGCAGGCGCGTATCGTGTGATGAATCAACACTTAGAAACACTCGAACAAGCAGCAGCTGTCTTGAAAACGAAAACGACGGAAGTTCCAGTTCGTATCGAAGCACTGCAACAACAACTTCGTGAGACGGAACGGGCGAACGAATTGTTGCAAGCAAAACTTGCGAACATCGAAGCTGCTTCACTAAAGGACGATGTTGAGGAAATCAACGGCGTACGTGTGCTTGCGAAACGTGTCGACGTCTCAGATATGGATGCCCTTCGCGGTATGATGGATGAGTTGAAGAGCTCACTCGGATCAGCAATCATTGTTCTCGGTAGTGCGCAAGGTGAAAAAGTCAATCTCGTCGCAAGCGTTTCAAAAGATTTAATCGACCAAGGCTATCATGCTGGTAAATTGATCAAGGAAGTCGCAACACGCTGCGGTGGTGGCGGTGGCGGTCGCCCTGACATGGCTCAAGCTGGTGGGAAAGATGCGTCGAAATTAGAAGAAGCACTCGCGTACGCTTCACAATACGTGCAATCACTGGCATAATAGAAACGTAGTGTATATGAAAGAGGTGATGAACGTGAGTCAGATGGATCAAACGATGAAATTCAACTTTCCAGAAGACGATAACAAAGCAGCGACACGGGATGTGTTGTTGACGGTCTATCATGCTTTAGAAGAAAAAGGATATCATCCGATCAACCAAATCGTCGGCTATCTCCTATCTGGAGATCCTGCTTACATTCCTCGTCATAATGACGCACGTAACTTAATTCGTAAGATTGAACGCGACGAATTGCTCGAAGAACTCGTGAAATCTTATTTGGCGGAGAGTGGAAATTCAAAATGAAACGTGCAATGGGACTAGACGTCGGTTCGAAGACGATCGGGGTAGCGGTCAGTGACTTGATGGGCTGGACGGCGCAAGGTGTCGAGACGGTCAAGTGGACGGAACCGGATTACCCAGAAGCCTTCAAACGGCTCGATGTCATCATGGAGACATACAATGTCGAAATCCTAGTCATTGGTCTTCCAAAAAACATGAACGGTTCCATCGGTCCCCGTGCGGAGGCGAGTGAAGCCTTTGCGAAGGAAATTGAACAGCATACTGGGCTTGAAGTCGTCTTCATGGATGAACGGTTGACGACGATGCAAGCAGAACGGATGCTGATCGATGCCGATGTCAGCCGCAAGAAACGAAAACAAGTCATCGATAAGATGGCTGCCGTCATGATCCTGCAATCGTATTTGGATCGGGCGAATCGATGAAGGGAGAGAAACCGATGGCTGAAGAAAAACGTCAGTATCTCTTTCCAGATGAAGAGGGCGGCGAACATCTTTTCGAAGAATGGTACCGTTACTCGAGTGAACGTACAGGAAAAACCTATCTATTTCTTGAAATGATCGGTAACCCTGACGAAGGAGCGGATGATTTAATCATCTGTGAGATCGATGAATATGGAGAAGGCGAAGATGATTTTGAATTGAGCCTGATCGATGAAAATGATGAGCAAACTTGGGATGAACTCGAGCTTGCGTTAAAGGAGCGGATCACTGATGCAACAGAATGAGCCAACACGTTACGTAATTCCGGACGGCGAAGGAAATGATTTCGAATTCGTAGAACGTCTGCGTTATGAAAGCCCACGTTCGAGCAAGACATACATCTTCCTCGAGCCAATCGGAGCAGATTATGACGAAGCAGAAGAAGTCGACATCTTCGTTTACGAACTCGACGAATACGGTGATGGAGATAACGACTTCAACCTCGTACCAATCGATGAAGACGATACAGCGACTTGGGATGAAATCGAAGAAGTCTTTAACACGCTCGAAGACCAGTTAGACTAACCCGACTCATGACAGGTGACGTCGTAAGAGACTTTCTCTTACGATGTCACCTTGTTTTAAGAGAAGAAGGAGGAACCGATGGAGAACGAATGGAAGCAAAATGCTGAAATCGAAAAAAGGCGACGCCGGACATCACGCCGGATCACGCTAATCATCCTTTCTGTATTGTTGACGATTTTTCTAGTTGCCAGTGCGGTCGTCTATGTCTTTTTGAAAAATGCGCTTGAACCAGTCGATGAAACAGCGACGAAATCCGTCAAAGTCGAAATTCCTTTAGGCGCAGGAACGAGTACGATCGCGTCCTTACTAAAGGAAAAAGATTTGATTGCAAACGAGACGATTTTCCGTTATTACGTCCGTTATAAGAATGAATCGTCATTCCAGGCGGGTACATATACCCTGTCACAAGCCATGTCCCCGGATGAAATCATCAATGAATTGAAAACGGGAACGGTCATGAAGGCAGCGGATGTGAAAATCACGTTACCTGAAGGCATCACGATGGATCGTCAAATTGATTTAATCGCGAAAGCGACGAAGTTCAAAGAAGAGACGATTCGTAAAGAATTGACGGATGCGATGTTCATCGATGCCATGATTGAAAAATATCCGATGCTGACGGATGAAGTGAAGAAGAATGGCATCTTGTACGCACTTGAAGGATATCTCTTCCCAGCAACGTATGAGTTCGATAAAGGAAAAAGCATTGATCAAATCGTCGAGACGATGCTCGACGAGACAGAAAAAGTCTACGATGAAAATGAGGATGCCATTCGAAAGTCAGGCATGACCTTCCATGAAGTGCTCAGTCTCGGTTCAATGGTCGAGCGTGAAGCCGCGACACCGAAGGATCGTCGTGAAATCGCAGGCGTCTTCAAAAACCGTTTAGATGATGGCATGAAACTGCAGTCGGACCCGACGGTTTGGTATGGTACTGGCGAGAATACGGCCTTGACGACGCTGAAGGATCTTGAGAATAACTCGAAGTACAATACGTATAAGTACGAAGGAATTCCGATTGGTCCGATTTCAACGGTCAGTAAGGATTCCGTATTAGCTGTCTTGAACCCGAATAAAACAAAATATGTCTATTTCTTCGCCCGTCCACCAAGTGATACACATCCACGAGGACAGATTCTTTACGAAGAGACATATGAAGAACATCAACGAAACGTCGTTAAGTATAAACCGGAATGGGTGGAACACGAAGCGAGTAAGAGCAATGAGCAACGGGTTGGGTTGAAGCGGGAAGTTCGCTTCAAGTCAGCCTGTTTATGCGGAAGAGGGAGTGAATGGCGTGAAGGATTTCACGACCTATGTCGAATCGATGATTCATCCTCGTGATGCCCTACTAGAAGAAATGGAGCGTTATGCGGAAGAACATCATATACCGATCATCGAGTTGACCGGTTCCGAAGTCTTGTTGTCGCTCCTGCGATTACAGCAACCGAAGCGTATTCTAGAAGTCGGAACAGCAATTGGTTATAGTGCGATCCGGATGGCACGTGCGTTACCGGATGCGCGTATTACGACAATCGAACGGAATGCAAAGCGGTATGAAGAAGCAAAAACCTTCATCGCCCGGTCAGATGTGGCGGATCGGATTGACATCATTTTTGGTGATGCAGTAGAATTAGCCGAAACGCTTGAAGACCAGTTTGATGCAGTCTTCATCGATGCAGCTAAAGGACAGTATAAAAAATTCTTTGCGGGATATGGGCGACTCATTCCAGAGGGCGGCGTGCTTTATACGGACAATCTCTTCTTACACGGAGATGTCCTTGAGCCTGACCCGAAGACGTTCGATCGAAGAAGACGTCGGCTCGTGCGTCTCGTCAAAGAATTCACGGTCTGGATGATGGAACAAGAACAATATGATACGACGATTTTTCCACTCGGTGACGGTGTATCCGTCAGTCGGAAAAAGTCGAAATGATGGAGGAACGAATGACATGCAAAAACCGGTAGTAATAGGCGTAGCGGGCGGAACGGGTTCAGGGAAGACGACGGTGGCACGTTCACTTGTCGATGCGTTCCCAAGCGAATCAATCGTCATGATTGAACAGGACGCGTACTATAAAGACCAAAGTGAATTATCAATGGAAGAGCGATATCAGACAAACTATGATCATCCATTTGCTTTCGATAATGGTCTTTTGATCGAACACATTCAAGCGCTCCGCGAAAACATTGCCGTTGAAAAACCGGTATATGATTATGTCGCACATACACGTGCTCAAGAAACGATTCGTCTCGAACCACGTGATGTCATCATCGTAGAAGGAATTTTAGCGCTTGAAGACGAACGGTTACGGGAACTAATGGATATTAAAGTGTTCGTCGATACGGATGCGGACGTTCGCATTCTTCGTCGGATGCAACGTGATATCAACGAACGTGGGCGTTCAATTGATTCTGTCGTTGAGCAGTACACGAATGTCGTCCGTCCCATGCATCTACAGTTCTGTGAACCGACAAAACGTTATGCGGATATCATCGTACCAGAGGGCGGCGAAAACCACGTGGCAATCGATTTACTCGTAACGAAAATCCGAGCGATCCTTGATTATCGATCATCACTCGACCAAAGAGGATATTGATTCCAAAAAAGATGTGAATATACTATACTAGTGGAATAAAAAGGAGCGTGACAAAAATGGCAGAAAAGCAATACTACATGACGCTTGAAGGTAAAGCGAACATTGAAAATGAATTGAATGAATTGAAGTCAGTCCGCCGGAAAGAAGTCGTCGAGAACATCAAGATTGCCCGTTCGTTCGGTGACCTTTCAGAGAATGCAGAATATGATTCAGCAAAAGAAGAGCAAGCAATGGTCGAAGGCCGGATTGCTCAACTGGAAGAGATGCTTCGCAACGTTGCCATCATCTCGGAAGAAGAGAAGGATATCTCAGTCGTCGGTATCGGAACGACAGTCACTTTCTTGAGTGTCGAAGACAATGAAGAAGATACGTATACGATCGTTGGTAGTGCCGAAGCAGATCCGTTCACGGGTAAAATCTCGAACGAATCACCAATCGCAAAAAGTTTAATGGGGCACCAAGTCGGAGATCAAGTCTCCGTACCAGCACCAGGCGGCGAATACGCAGTAAAAATTACATCGATCAAATAAAGAACACAGGAGCCGGAGCAATCCGGCTTTCTGTGTGATGGAGGAATGGACCATGCCAATCGCAATCATCGGCGCAATGGAAGAGGAAGTCAACTTATTGCGCAACGAGTTGTCAGAACGTAAAGATACAGTCATCGCAAACTATCATTTTTATGAAGGACTCTTGAATAGCGTTCCTGTCGTCATTTTGAAGTCAGGAATCGGGAAAGTGAACGCTGCGATCGGTACGACATTATTGCTTGACCACTACAAACCAACTGCTGTCATCAATACCGGCTCAGCAGGCGGATTTAAAGAAGGCTTAACGGTTGGGGATGTCGTCGTCTCAACAGAAGTACGTCACCATGACGTAGACGTGACAGCGTTTGGTTACGAATATGGTCAGGTACCTGGAATGCCAGCTGCCTACCAAGCAGATCCAAAGCTCGTAGCAACAGCAGAAGCTGTCATCGAGCGGATGGATGCAATTCGTGTCGTACATGGATTGATTGCGACAGGCGATTCATTCATCCACGATTCAGAGCGATCTGCTCAAATTAAGGCGCACTTCCCAGAAGTCGCAGCCGTCGAGATGGAAGCTGCGCCAATCGCACAAGTCTGTCATCAGTTTGGTGTTCCGTTCGTCGTGACACGTTCGATTTCAGATAGCGCTAATGAAGAAGCGTCACTCTCGTTTGATGAATTCCTCGAGATTGCGTCAATCAATTCCGCTAAAATGGTCATGGAAGTCGTTCGGACGTTAGCAGAATGAGGTAGAAGGAAGGGCACGGGAGACCTTGCTCTTCCTTTTTTCTTTGACAAAAGCAAATTAACGCTTTATATTAGTACCAGATACTAATAACAAAAGGGGATGCCTTATGAAGATCGGGATTGTAGGATTAGGAACGTCTTTGCCATCACGTCGCGTAACGAATGATGAGCTAGCAACGACGCTCGACACAAGTGATGAATGGATTCGGACACGAACAGGAATCGGGGCACGACGAATTGCAGCCGATGATGTGGATGTAACAGACTTAGCGACAGAAGCGGCTCAGAAGGCACTCGATGATGCTGGATTGACAGTAGAGGACATCGGCTTGATCATTGTCGGAACGGCAACAGGACGTGCGTTCCCTTCTACAGCCTGTATCGTTCAAGAGCGCTTGGGAGCACGAGGGGCGACCGCTTTTGATATCAGTGCGGCCTGCAGTGGATTCATCTTCGCATTACAAACAGCTGCAAGCATGTTATCAACAGTCGAAGGAAAACATGCACTGGTCATCGGTGCCGAAAAAATGTCGAGTATCGTTGACTGGTCAGACCGGTCGACAGCGATTTTATTCGGGGATGGTGCAGGAGCGGTCGTCATCGGACAAACTGAGCAAGAGGGATTAAATGCTTTTGAACTCGGAACAGACGGACGTGGAGCCCATCTGTTGTTTAAGGATGTCGATGGACCAATCGAGATGAACGGTCGCGAAGTCTTTAAGTTTGCCGTTCGTAAATTACCGGAAATCGTTGAGAAGGTCATTCAAAAAGCAGACAGCACGCTTGAAGATGTCGATATCTTGATTCCGCATCAGGCGAACCTACGCATCATCGATGCAGCGTGCGAACGACTGCATATTCCGCAAGAAAAAGTCATCGTTACGATCGATGAGCATGCGAATACATCTGCTGCTTCGATCCCACTCGCACTCGAAGAAGCACGTAAGCAAGGTCGTCTGACACCAGGTACGAAACTTGTACTTGCTGGCTTCGGTGCCGGATTGACTTGGGGAGCAGCATATATTACTTGGACTAAAGGAGAGAACACATAAGATGATGAGAAAACGCGTTGTAGTCACAGGAATCGGGGCATTGACACCAATCGGGAATGATGCGAATACATTCTGGGATGCATTAAAAGAAGGAACGAACGGAATTCGTCCGATGGAGCGTCTTGATATCGATGAGTATCCAACGAAGGTCACGGGCGAATTACAGAACTTCGATGTCACAGAATTCATTGAGGCGAAAGAAGCACGTAAAATGGACCGCTTCGTTCATTATTCACTTGTCGCAAGCATGGAAGCTGTAAAAGATGCTGGAATCGACATTAAAGAAATTGCAGAACGCGCTGGAGTCTGGATCGGATCTGGAATCGGTGGCGTTGAAACGATCGAGAAACAAGCGAAAATCTACTTTGAACGTGGACACCGTCGTGTCAGCCCATTCTTCATTCCAATGATGATCCCGAATATGGCAAGCGGTCAGGTATCGATTTATACCGGAGCAAAGGGACCGAATAACTGTTCCGTCACAGCATGTGCTTCAGGAACGAATGCCATCGGAGAAGCACTGCGTGTCATCGAACGTGGTGACGCGGATGTCATGATTGCTGGTGGTGCGGAAGCGCCGATCACGAACTTAGCATTTGCTGGTTTTTGTGCCAACAAAGCGATGTCAACGAACCACGATCCTGAGACGGCAAGCCGTCCATTTGACGAAGGACGTGACGGATTCGTCATGGGAGAAGGAGCAGGAATCTTAATTCTTGAAGAATATGAGCATGCAGTAGCTCGTGGTGCGAAAATCTATGCAGAGGTCAGTGGGTATGGATTAACAGCTGATGCGTACCACATCACAGCTCCGGATCCAGACGGAGACGGTGGAGCACGCGCGATGGCGATGGCGATTCAAGATGCGGGCATCACTCCGGAGGCAGTCGGATACATCAATGCTCATGGAACGAGTACACCAATGAACGACATCCTTGAAACAAAAGCGATCCACAGTGTCTTCGGTGAACAAGCGAAACAACTCGTCGTCAACTCGACGAAATCGATGATCGGTCACTTACTTGGTGGAGCAGGTGGCGTCGAGGCAATTGCGACGATTAAATCATTACAAGAACAAACAGTTCACCCGACGATTCATCTCAAACAGCCGAGCGAAGGCTGTGATCTCGATTATGTGACAGAAGGTTCACGTCACGTCGAAATGACTTATGCGCTCAGCAACTCGCTTGGGTTCGGTGGACACAACGCATCACTCGTCTTCAAACGGTATGAAGCTTAAGCTCAAGCGACTCCCTTGAAACATCAAGGGGGTCGCTTTTTTGATGAAATTCTGATTCAATAGAGAAATGCGTGTTTGACGCAGAAAGGAGTCGTTTATGACTAACATCACAAGAAAAACATCAATCCTGATATTGATCTTATTTTTATTGATTGGTCTCAGTGGTACGCTCATATATCGTCTATCATCATCTCAAAAGACCAAAACAGATCAGGAGACCCAAGCAGTGAAGGTTGAATTAATTGAATCATCACTCCCGAAGACATCCGATATTGCGTTAGCGACAGATAGTCGTTCTCAGACACTGTTAGCACAACTGTATGAAGGATTATATGTCTTTACTTCTGGGACATCCGTCCGTCGAGGATTAGCACAGGATATGTCAGTCTCAAAGGATCGTCTGACGTATACGATTCAACTCAAACAAACGAAAAATGCGCAGGGTCAGCCGATCACGGCACAAGACTTTGTCGATAGTTTCCGACGTGTCGCAGCTAATAAAACGAATTCTCCTTATGGTTTTTTATTTGAAGTGTTTGAAAATGGACGTGCCGTCAATGACGGAAAAATGAAGCCAGAGCGTTTAGGTGTAAAGGCGAAAGGACGCAATCAACTTATCATCACGTTGAATCAGCCGGTTTCGAATCTAAAGGAATTACTTGCGATGTCCGTCTTCTATCCACAACCGGAATCAAAGAAGTGGGAAGAACTTGTTGGAAATGGTGCATTTACACTAGAAAAAATGTCGAAAAGCGGATATACGCTTAAGAAAAATGATCAGTATCATCAGCAAAACGTTGTTACAGTAGCGAAAATAGAAAGCCGTATCATTCCCGATCATCAGACGCAATGGAGTTCGTATGAGAAAAGCAAGGCGGCTATCCTTCCATTACAAGAAAGTGTCGAAACACAAGGTGATCAGGTTTCACGACCGACCTATCAAAAAAAGCGGAGTGGTGTCTTTTATATCGCCTTTAATCAAAAAAATGACACGTTCCGCGATACGACACTCAGAAAGCGGATTGCTCACGCCTTGATGGAAAAAGAATCGGTTCAACTTCCTTTAGGGTATGCAGGTATTCCGACGAATCGATTCGTCGTCACTGATACGAACGTATTGATGTCAAAATCCGTTCAAGAGAAACCTGAAAAATCACAAGAACACAGTAAACAACAAATTGAGATGCTTAATTTTGATGATCCACAAGCAAAACGGATTGGGGAACAACTCGAAACCTATCTTGAGAAACAAATACCTGAGATTGATATCATTCTTAAGCCAGTCGCGATTGAAGAGAAAATCGACAAAGAACAATCATCACGATATGCGATGACTTTGACTGGATGGATGCCAGATTATCCAGGACCGCTAGCCTATTTAAATCAATTCGTCTCAGACAATCCTTTAAATTCGGTGAATTATCAATCCAAGGTATACGACCAGACAGTTGAAAAAGCACGAAAAGAAAAAGAGATAAAACGAAAACAAGCACTCTATCATCAAGCCGAAAAACGGTTAATCCATCAGGATGCTGTCGTCGTTCCTTTGTATCAGACGACTGAGAAATTATATGTTTCTGATACGATTCAAGGAATTGAAGTACCGATTTATGGACCGGAATACCTACTCCGCTCGATGAAAATTTTAAAATAATCACTTAACTGGGACCATTATTTCTTAAGGTCCCAGTCTTTTTTTGAAAAAATATTTAGAAAAATCGGATAAAAGGTTTGCAAAATTATCAGAACATTGTAAACTATTTGTAACGAAGGATTTGATTCGAATATAGTAATTCTTTTTTTTTCGGTCAAAAACCTGACAGTATCATTTTTTTAGAAACCTAGGGGGGTCATCGTAACATGAAGAAGAAAAGCTTTGCTTTAGCTACATCGGTAGCACTCGTATCAAGTGCGTTCCTCGCAGCTTGTTCGACAACGGATTCAGGCGACAAATCGGGCGACACTGGTTCAGACAAAAAATCTAGTGATCAAACACTTAACTTGATCGAAGGTTCGGATATCCCGACACTTAACCCGACGACTTCTACAGATGCAGTTTCATTCAACGTGTTGAACAACACGATGGAAGGTCTTTACCGTCTTGATGACAAGCAGCAGCCAACACCAGGTATCGCTGAGAGTCATACAGTCTCAGATGACAAATTAACATACACGTTCAAATTACGTGATGCAAAATGGTCTGATGGTACACCACTTACGGCAAAAGATTTCGAATATGCATGGAAAGAAGTTCTAAATCCTGAAAACGCTTCACAGTATGCATACGTCTTCTACAATATCGAAGGTGCAGAAGAGTACAATACGAAAAAAGGCGATCGTGATGCTGTCGGTGTTAAAGCAGTCGATGACAAAACGCTCGAAGTTAAGTTAAAAGCACCTGCAGATTACTTCCTCGGACTCACTGGATTCGGACCATTCATGCCGAAATCAGAAGAACTCTCGAAGAAAATCGGGAAAGACTTCGGTTCGACTGCAGACAAGGCGCTCTACAACGGACCATTCAAGTTAACAGAATGGACACGTGAACAAGGCTGGAAAATGGTTAAAAACGATAACTACTGGGATAAAGATGCCGTCAAACTTAAAACGATCAACGTTAAGGTCGTTAAAGAGACAGCGACAGGTGTTAACCTTTACGAAAAAGGTGACATCGACCGTACAGGTCTAACTTCTGAGTTCGTTGCTCAGTACAAAGACAATAAAGAATTTAAAACAAAAGGTGAATCAACGATCTTCTACCTTAACCTCAACACAAAGGTAAAAGCGCTTGATAATGAAAAAATCCGTCGCGCCATCGATATGGGTTACAACAAAAAAGGAATCACGGATGTCATCCTTGCAAACGGATCACTTCCAGCAAACTACCTCGTACCAAAAGATTTCGCAAAAGATGCTGACGGAAAAGATTTCCGCGACAAGTATCCGGCATTCAACGAATACAATGCCGATGAAGCGAAAAAACTCTGGGAAGAGGGTCTCAAAGAAATCGGTCAAAAATCGGTTGATCTTGAGCTCTTGAACTACGATAGCGACGATGCTAAGAAAATCGGTGAGTTCTTGAAAGGGGAACTTGAGAAAAACCTTCCAGGTATGAAGGTTACGATCAAACAACAACCATTCAAAAACAAACTTGATCTTGAAAACAAAGGTGATTTCGAGTTCTCATTCGCTGGCTGGGGTCCTGACTACCAAGATCCAATGACGTTCCTCGATCTCTTCGTCACGGGCGGACCATACAACCGTGGTAAATGGTCGGACAAAGAGTACGATAAACTCATCAAAGATGCACAAACTCAAACAGATGCAACAAAACGTTGGTCTGAACTACAAGAAGCTGAGAAAATCCTTCTTGATTCAGCAGCGATCTCACCTGTTTATCAGCGTGGACGTGCATTCCTCGTTAAACCATACGTCAAAGGAGTCGTCGAGCATAACTTCGGCGCAGACTTCTCTTACAAATGGGCTTCAATCGAAGGAAAATAAGCAAAATAAAAACTACTTCCGATTTGATTCGGAAGTAGTTTTTTGTTTGGAAATATCAAAAAAGACCGGAGCATTCCGATCTCTTTTGGAGAAAATCTTATTTTTTTACTTTGGCACGCTTCCGCTGTAAGCCCATTGCCTTTTCGATCTTCGCGAGTTTTTTGGCAGCGACTGCTTCTGCGCGATCACGTCCAGCGTCGAGAATTTGATCGAGTTCTTCAGAGTCAATCAATTCATAATAGCGCTGTTGAATCGGTTCGAGTTCCGCAATGATCGCTTCTGCGACATCTGCTTTGAATGTTCCATAATTCGAGCCCTCGTATTTTGCTTCAAGAGCTGGAATCGAGATACCAGCGAGTAGGGAATAGATCTCAAGTAAATTCGACACACCTGGTTTGTTTTCACGATCGAATTTTACGATGCCTTCTGAGTCTGTGACAGCTGATTTCACTTTTTTACGAATGACATCTGGTGCGTCAAGCATCGAGATGAAGCCTTTCGGATTTTGATCAGATTTTGACATCTTTTTATCTGGCGTCGTCAAACTCATGATCCGGGCACCTGATTCAGCAATGATCGGTTCTGGTAATGTGAACGTCTCATAATAGCGGCTATTAAATCGTTGGGCTAAATCGCGCGTTAACTCAATGTGTTGTTTTTGATCGTCACCGACCGGAACGAGTTCCGCGTCGTAGAGAAGGATATCAGCTGCCATGAGCGTCGGGTAGACGAACAACCCTGCACCAATCCGCTCTTTTCCTTGTGATTTATCTTTATATTGCGTCATACGTTCTAGTTCACCCATACCGGAAAGACATGTCAACATCCAGCCGAGTTGCGCGTGCGCTTTGACTTCTGATTGAACGAAAATCGTTGATTTTTCTGGGTTCAGACCACTTGCGATATAAAGAGCAGCAAGGGCGCGTGTATTGTTCATCAGTTCGACACGATCGATATCGACCGTGATCGAGTGCAAGTCGACGACGCAGTAATATGCATCATGACCGTCCTGTAAGTTCACGAAGTGTTTCATGGCACCTAAGTAATTTCCGAGTGTGACCGTTCCGGTTGGTTTGATACCTGAGAAAATCGTTTTCATAATGAAATCCCTCCAAATAATAAGATCAAAATAAAAAACGCCCCTTGAAAATCAAGGGACGAGTCATCGCGTTGCCACCCAAGTTGCTATTTACATAGCCGCTCAATTTGCTGTAATGGGCAAACCCATCTGACTCTACTTGATTCGAATCAGCCACTCGAAAGTCCATTCACTTAGGCATCACCTGTCCATTTTCAGCACCATGGACTCTCTGAGAGGAATGGATCTAAGTTACTACTCTTTGTCGTCGTGTTTTCTTGTTTGATTAGTTTGAGTTTACCATACCTGAGATAGAGCGTCACGTTGATTTCGTTTAAAAATAGGAGATGATCAGCGAGACGACGATGAAGATGACACCGCTTGAGACGTAGGGTTTCGTCCGTGCTGAAGCACGGCGTTGCTTTTTGCGAAGCACTTCTTCCTCCTCGTCTTCATCTTCGTAATAATCGCCATCAATCTCTCGCAACTTTGCTTCCCGCTGCTTTTTGAATCCAGCTGTCATGCCGCGGAAGAAGCCGTTAGCAGACATATTCGAGAAGAATCCTACTGCAACTAACAAGAATCCTGCTATGAATAAACCACCAGACAGATGATACAAGATGCTGTGAGTCGAATCCGTCATAGTTGCCCAAATCGTGTAAAGCAGAACGAGAATGACCGCAACGGTGACCGGTCGGAAATACGTCGATCGCATGAAAATCCCCCTTTACGTACATAGATATTCTTAGTATACGAAACTTTTAACGCTGTTACGAATCGGTAACAAACGAATGATGCAAAATAGCAAATAGTGTGACTATTCACTTGACGTTAATGCTATTCTCACATAAAATCAATTTATCACTTCGTTTAAGTTTTTGAAACTAGGTCAATGCATTTTGGGGAATACATTGCAGTTTCGACGGGACGTTATTGATGTCATAGGCATTATGGCAACTTGGAAATTGAAAAGGAGATGACTTACCGATGAAGAAAAAAACAGTCGGTCTCGCTTTATCAGTCATGCTTGCAGGAAGCGCTGTGCTTGCTGGATGTTCGACAGGTGGCGGAGACAAAGATTCAGGTTCGACAGACGGCAAGAAAAATCTACGTTTAACGGACACTTCGGATATTACGACAGTGGACCCAGCGAAAGCTACGGATTCCGTCGCTTTCAACATGATCGGAAACACGATGGAAGGTCTTTATCGTTTAGACAAGGACGGAAAAGCGATTCCAGCACTTGCAGAAAAAACGGATATCTCAAGCGACAATTTGACGTATACGTTCACGCTTCGTGATTCGAAATGGTCAGACGGTTCACCCGTCAAAGCACAAGATTTTGAATTCGCGTGGAAACGTGCTGCTGATCCAAAAACAGGTTCTAGTTACTCATACATCTTTGACACGTTAAAAAACGGCGCTGATGTTACACAAGGTAAAAAGCCTGTTGATGAACTCGGTGTTAAAGCAATCGATGATAAAACGTTAGAAGTAAAACTCGAGCGTCCAGCTCCGTATTTCCTCTCACTGACATCGTTCGGTACGTATACACCGATCAGTGAAGACTTCTACAAGAAAAACGAAAAAGACTTCTCGCTCAAACCAGATAAATTGCTTTATAACGGGCCTTTCGTTTGGGAATCTTGGAAAACGGATTCAAAACGTGTCCTGAAGAAAAACGACAACTACTGGGATAAAGATGCTGTCAAACTCGACGAAGTCACGATCAGTGTCGTTAAAGATACGTCAACAGTCGCAAACTTGTATGATTCAAATGAAATTGATTACGCAGGTCTGACTTCAGAGCAAGTTGAAGCTTACAAATCGAAGCCTGAATTCAAGACAGCGCTTCGTTCTTCAATCGCTTATCTGAAGTTCAATAACGAAGATGCAACGATGAAAGATGTCAATGCACGTAAAGCAATCGCTCGTGCGATCGATCCAAAAGGTATCACGGATACGCTTCTTGCGAATGGTTCAATTCCAACAACAAGCTTCATTCCAAAAGACTTTGTCAAGGATGCATCAGGTAAAGACTACACGAGCGACATCAACTGGTTCGATCGTGACGCGAAAGAAGCAGCAGATCTTTGGAAAAAAGCAAATGGCGATAAGAAAACGACGATTGAATTGCTTTCGTTCGATAGTGAAGATGCGAAGAAAATCGGTGAGTACATGAAAGGTCAAATCGAGAAGAATCTTCCGAACGTCACTGTCTCAATTAAGCAACAGCCGTTCAAGAACAAACTCGATCTTGAAGCAAAAGGAGATTACCAAATCTCTTACTCACTTTGGGGTCCGGATTACCAAGATCCAATGTCTAACCTGTCCATCTTCGAATCAACGAACAGTCAAAATGACGTGAAGTACAAATCAGCTGCGTATGATAAATTATTAAACGCGGCAAACGACGAGTCAGATTTGACGAAGCGTTTAGATTTGTTCAAACAAGCTGAGGCACAATTGATTGAAAAAGATCAAGCCATCGCACCAATCTATCAAGCTGGTTCTGCATACTTGAGCCGTCCATCGGTTAAAGATTTTAACCGTCAATTGTTCGGAGCAGATTTCCAATACAAATATGTTGATGTGAAGTAATCGAGAACGGGAGCGTCCCTAAGTCAGTTCGGGTGCGCTCCTGTTTTATACTACTTTGAATGAACGGAAACTCATTTTTAGCGGAAATGTGAAATTTTCGTAAAAAAGTGGTTCTAATTACTTTGTTAGCAAAGTATAATGGAACCAAACGAAAAATTCTGACTATTGGACGACATTAAAAAAGCGTCTGATCGAACATCGAATCAAAGCACAATTAAAAAGAATTTTAAATTTTTATAACAAAATTCTTGAATGTTCCGACAATTGTGGGTCATACTGATTTTATTGATGTTTCGAAAAAACAGAAAATCTTTATAGGGGGTGCCATCTTATGGGCCGTTATTTAGCTCAACGCCTGGTTTACGGCGTATTGACGTTTTTACTCATCGCTTCGTTCACTTTCTTCCTGATGGATCTGCTACCAGGTTCACCATTCCAGAACCAGGAGAAACTTTCTCCTGAACAGTTGAATATCCTTCGGGATAAGTACAATTTGAATGATCCACTACCACAACGCTATGCAGCGTACATGGTTAACTTATTCCAAGGAGACCTTGGTGTATCGTTCAAATATGACAGCCGTCCAGTTACGGATTTAATTTCTGAACGAATTGGACCATCGGCTCAACTTGGAGTTCAAGCACTCGTACTTGGTGTACTCTTAGGTCTCGTACTTGGTGTAGTTGCTGCACTTCGTCACAACACAGTTGTCGACTACGGAGCAATGTTCATCTCGGTTCTCGGGATTTCAGTACCATCTTTCGTATTTGCCTCACTCCTTCAGTATTATGTCGGCGTGAAATGGGGCGCTTTGCCAGTAGCGTTCTGGGAAAGTCCGGCGCATACGATTCTACCAACGATTTCGTTGTCTCTTGGGGTCACCGCCTCGATTGCCCGATTCGTAAGGACGGAAATGCTTGAGGTTACAGGTCAGGATTACGTCACGTTAGCTAAAGCAAAAGGCCTAGATGGTCAATCAATCACTTGGAAACACATGGTTCGGAATGCATTGATTCCTGCTATTACGATTCTTGGACCTATGACTGCTGCATTGATCACAGGTACATTTGTCATCGAAAAAATCTTTGCTGTACCTGGACTTGGTGAGTTGTTCGTATCGTCAATCACACAAAATGACTATACAGTTATCATGGGTACGACGCTGTTCTTCTCGGCAATCTTCATTCTCATGATTTTAATCGTCGACTTGCTATACGGTGTCGTTGATCCACGGATTCGTTTGGGGGGTAGTAAATAATGGCTGAACAAAATTCAAATGCAAAAGCGGAACAGTTCGATTCATCGTTATTTCAACAAGTCGAGTTCAATGAACAAGCCGGTGAACGAATTGCCGGTAAAAGCTTAAACTTTTGGCAGGATGCTTGGATGCGCTTGCGTAAAAACAAAGCAGCGATCATTTCTCTTGTCTTGATCATCGTGATTGCCATCATGTCATTAGCGGGTCCTGCAATCTCTGGTAAAGATGCTTATACCCAAACAATCACTCAAGCTAAACTTCCACCTAAAGTAACAGGATTAGAGTGGGCTGGCTTTGATGGTATGGCAACACTTGGTGAGACACCAATCGATTTTTATAAACAAAAACAAGTAAAAGAAAATTATTGGTTTGGTACGGACCACCTTGGTCGTGATCTTTGGTCACGTGTCTGGGAAGGGACGAAAATTTCACTCTTCATCGGTTTGATGGCAGCGCTCATTGACGTTCTCGTCGGTGTCACATACGGTGGTATTTCAGCTTATTACGGCGGTCGTGTCGATAATATCATGCAACGGATCGCGGAAATCCTGACAGGGATACCGAACTTAATCTTGATCATCCTCTTCATCTTGATTCTTGAACCAGGAATCACGACGATCATCCTCGCGATGACGATTACTGGTTGGATCGGGATGAGTCGACTCGTTCGTGGTCAGATCCTGAAACTAAAGAACCAAGAATTCGTTCTCGCAGCACGTACACTTGGTGCTTCTAGCGCACGTTTAGTCTTCAAGCATTTGATTCCAAATACTTTGGGTACAATCATCATCTCGCTCATGTTCACGATTCCTGGGGCAATCTTCTTCGAAGCTTTCCTAAGCTTCATCGGTCTTGGGCTTGCACCACCGCAACCGTCGCTTGGTACACTGATCAATGAAGGGTACAAAGAACTTAAGACGTTTCCTTTCTTGCTCGTCGTTCCATCGACAGTGCTCGTACTCCTCATGATCAGCTTCAACATGTTGGCAGATGGATTACGTGATGCGTTCGATCCACGTCTACGTCGCTAACAAATATTAGATTAGAGAGGAGCTCATCCAAAATGGAAACAATCTTGTCAGTCCGCGACCTGAACGTCGCTTTCCATACGTACGCCGGGACGGTACAAGCCGTCCGCGGAGTATCGTTCGATTTAAAAAAAGGTGAAACACTCGCAATCGTTGGTGAGTCCGGTTCTGGTAAATCGGTTACTTCAAAAGCCATCATGCGTCTGATTCCAAATCCGCCAGGTGAAATCACAAAAGGTGAGATCTTATTCGAAGGTCGCGATTTGGTTAAGCTTTCTGATAAAGAAATGCAAAAAGTACGCGGTCGTGATATCGCAATGATCTTCCAAGATCCAATGACATCACTTAATCCGACAATGACGATCTACAAACAGATTGCCGAAGGTTTAAAACGTCACCAAGGATTGACAGGTGATGCTGCTAAAAAACGTACGCTTGAATTACTGACGCTTGTAGGGATTCCAAACCCAGAAGCACGTCTGAAACAATATCCACACCAATTGTCTGGTGGGATGCGTCAACGGATCGTCATCGCAATCGCACTTGCTTGTAATCCGAAAGTCTTGATTGCCGATGAGCCGACGACAGCACTCGATGTTACGATTCAAGCGCAAATCCTTGAGTTATTGAAAGACATTCAACAAAAAACGGGTACAGCGATCATCTTCATCACGCACGATTTAGGCGTCGTAGCGAACATGGCCGATCGTGTAGCGGTCATGTATGCAGGTAAATTAATTGAGAAGGGTACAGTCGATGAGATTTTCTACGAGCCACGTCATCCATATACTTGGGGACTCCTTGGTTCAATGCCACGTCCATCGGATGACCGTTCACAAGATTTACCGGCGATTCCAGGAACACCACCTAACTTACTTCATCCACCAGTCGGTGACGCGTTTGCACCACGAAATAAATATGCAATGAAGATGNNGATTGATTTTGAAAAAGAACCTCCTTTCTTCAAAATTACAGATACTCACGAAGCGGCGACATGGTTGCTCCACCCACAAGCACCGTATGTTGAGCCACCACTTGCAATTCGGGATCTGGCGTTGAAATACCGCCCAGATAGCGTATTCGCGAAATCGCTTCTGAAAGGCGGTCTGAAATAATGGAAAACCGTAATAAATTACTTGAAGTAAAAAACTTGAAGCAACACTTCAACATTGGACGCGGACGTGTCGTTAAAGCGGTTGATGGTTTATCATTCGATATCTATGAAGGCGAAGTACTTGGTCTTGTAGGTGAATCGGGTTGTGGTAAATCAACGACTGGTCGCTCAATCATCGGATTGTATGAGGCGACAGACGGCGAAGTCATGTTCAAAGGTGAAAACGTTCATGGTAAAAAGTCGCGTAAAGATAAACTGAAGTTCAACCGTGCTATGCAAATGATTTTCCAAGACCCTTATGCGTCACTTAACCCACGGATGACAGTCGGTGATATCATCGCTGAGGGAATTGATATTCATGGTCTAGCAAAGTCGAAAGACGAGCGGAATAACCGTGTGTACGATTTACTCGAAACAGTTGGTTTGACGAAAGAACATGCGAGCCGTTACCCACACGAGTTCTCGGGTGGTCAGCGTCAACGGATTGGAATCGCGCGTGCGCTTGCTGTAGAACCGGACTTCATCATCGCGGATGAGCCAATCTCGGCACTTGACGTATCGATTCAAGCGCAGGTCGTCAACTTGATGAAAAAACTGCAACGTGACCGTAGTTTGACTTACTTGTTCATCGCCCACGACTTATCGATGGTAAAATATATCTCGGATCGTATCGGCGTTATGTACCAAGGTCACCTCGTTGAACTATGTAGTGCGGATCGCTTATATGAGAATCCGGTCCATGCTTATACGAAATCGCTCTTGTCTGCGATTCCTCTTCCGGATCCAGAGCACGAGCGTACGCGTAAGCGGATCGTTTATGATCGTCCGACGAGTGGACCTGTTGGTAAATCAGATGAAGATTCAAGCATTCCACCACTTCGTGAAATCGAACCAGGTCATTTTGTTTCGATGACGGATGCAGAACTGGAAGCATATCAAGCGCAACTCGTATAATTGTTTAAAACAAAAGGCATTTCCACGTTGATCGTGGAAACGCCTTTTAATTTTCTGATGCAATTCGTGGAAGATGCGCGAAGCGATGAACGACAGAATCAATCGCATCAAGACGGCGCATGGCTTCATCAAAATCGATTTTTTCATAGTGATGTAGTCCGCCTGGTTGTTCTTCTAGCGTATCCGCATCGTGCACAAGTTGTTGAAGTGGTGTCCGATTGATTGCACCAGGTGGAAGATACGAATCTGTATGCAAGAGAACGGCAAGTGCGATTTCTTTGGCGCGTGCTGGTTCTTCACCAAGGCGAATCAAAAGTTTATGGGCGCGTTCAGCCCCTTTAATGGCATGAATATCATTTTGACGATAGAGATCATAGTTCCAAGTGCCATCGGTATACCATTCGTAATGCCCGATGTCATGGAGGAGTGCAGCTTTCGTAGCAGTATCCGCATCTAAACCTCGCTTCGTAGCGAGCGTCAGAGCGCGTTCAGCTACTGAAATCGCATGATTCAAGCCAGAACGGGATAAATATTTTTGAGCGATCGGATGATCGAGAATAGTGACGAGTGTTAATGACATGAATGAAAAACTCCTTCCTCAGCGTTGATATTTCTATACACTCTACAGAAAATTGAAAGAAATTGCAACTGTTTTTCATTACTCAATCGACAATCTCACATATTTAATTGCTTAAAGTAGGAATAGATTATTGATATACGTGGTATACTTACTAATGTAGAAGATGATTATTTTGCTTTCGTAGGTTGTTAGTTCTGTTTCGGACCGATTGGGGTGTCGGAATATGAAAGAACGTGACAAAAAGAAAAAGCTGAAGAAGCGCCTTTTGCGGGATATTTTAGAGAAAAAACTAAAAGAAATGAAACTTCCTAAAGCAAAAGAGACGATTTCTCAGCCATTTGATCACACGCCAGCTTGTTAAAGCCACGTGGTGGCTTTAACAAGCTTTTTTACGAAAAGTTCTTTCATCTTTATAAAAAAGCTAGGTTTTCTGCTTTATTAGATGTAAACTGTCAAGTAATAGAACCATCATCGATATCTATGTATTCACTTAGGTGTTGAATGATGTTAAATCAGGGGGAGGATGTTTTTCAATGGTAACACTCTATACTTCACCAAGTTGTACTTCTTGTCGGAAAGCACGCGCGTGGCTTGAAGAACATGAAATCCCGTTCGTAGAACGTAATATTTTTTCAGAACCATTATCGCTCGATGAAATCAAACAGATTCTTCGAATGACGGAAGATGGAACGGACGAGATTATCTCAACGCGTTCAAAAGTCTTCTCGAAACTCGATGTTTCCGTTGAAAACTTATCGTTGCAGCACCTATACGATTTAATTCAAGAATATCCTGGATTATTGCGTCGTCCGATTTTGATTGACGAAAAACGTCTTCAAGTAGGATATAACGAGGATGAAATCCGTCGATTCTTACCACGCAAGGTGCGTACATTCCAACTTTTGGAAGCACAGCGTCTTGTAAACGAGTAATTTTAAAAAGCACGCTGCCTCGTGAGCAGTGTGCTTTTTGTTACCGATAAAAAAGGTTAAAATAAAGATAACAAAGGAATAGAAATATATCCTTCGGATTCGAAAGTGTGAATCCAAGTCATGTCCTCGTTCGTATTCTAAATAAGGAACGAGAAGAAAGGAGTGGACAGATTGAAAATCGAACGCGTCAATGACAATACGGTCAAGTTCTTCATCACTTATACTGACATCGAACGCCGTGGTTTTGCCCGAGATGAGATTTGGTATAATCGGGAACGGGGAGAACAGTTATTCTGGCAGATGATGGACGAAGCGAATGAAAAAGAGTCCATCTCCTTCGAAGGTCCACTATGGATACAAGTGCAAGCTTTTGAAAAAGGTCTTGAAGTCACTGTAACGATCGCAAAAAATGCAGTCGATGGTGAACAAGTCGATGAAGACGAACTCGATTCACTTTTACGATCAGCGATGTCTGAGACAGAAGATAAAGATACAGAATTAAGCCAGGATGTCTTATTCGAAACGCATGATTTCGAGCATATCATTGCGCTTAGTCAATATGCGAATGCTCCTGTCTTCGCAGAACTTGAAACAGCGCTTTACCAAAAGGATGGACTTTATCTACTACATGTTCATTTCGAAGATGATGTGGATGTAGAAGCACAAGAAAATGTCATGAGTTTAATTGCTGAATATCTTCACTTCAGCGAACAAACGATTCATCCTGTCGCTGAATATGGAAAACAAATCATTGCTTCAGATGTCTTTGCCTTTATTCGGAAACACTTTCCGAACTAAAGGAACTAAAAGCGCGAGTAAAAGGAGGATCACGAATCGTGATACCTCCTTTTATTCTGACATTAAGTGAGGGTATATCCACCGTCTACGATAAGGGCTTGCCCATTGATGTAACTCGCTTTATTCGAGAGTAAGAAACAAACGACTTCTGCGATTTCAGAAGGTTGTGCAGGTTCGCCACGAAGATGATGCTTCATCGCAAGATCAAACTTATCTTTCCCGCCATATAATGCGTGGCTCAGTGATGTGTCGACCGGTCCCGGACAAATGGCATTAAAACGATACTTGCCATGGAAGCGGGCAGCGTATGTCTTTGTCAGTGTCAATAAAGCGCTCTTAGACGATGCATAGGGTAAGAGCATGGCGGGAAACTTGACGTGACCGACAATGGCGCTATTATTGACGATAGAGGCACCTTTTGAGAAACGTTTCGTCGCGAGCTGGATGATTCGTTCAGGGGCATGATAATTCACTTGGAACACTTCTTTTTGTTGATCGGTGATTCTCTCGGGTGCGACGGGTTTTCCAAATGTCCCTGCATTATTAAAAATCCCGTCGATTTCTGGAAAATCTTCGAGTGTTTCTTCAAAGAACCTGTCGATGGCAGAGGAATCAGTCAAGTCGACAGGGAAGAAATATAAACGTCCTTCTCCGCTAGATTCAAGAGAAGCTCCTTTGTCTTGATTACGACCAATGGCAAGAACGGTATGACCTTCTCGAATCAGTTGGAGGGCAGTTGCTTCTCCGATTCCACTTGTTGCACCAGTAATGATATACGTACCCATTTAAACGCTTCCTTTCTGTCATGAGTTCTTAACTACAATTTTTACAACATACATAAAAGGAGGGGGATTCATGCTACGACGTGTACAACTTCTCATGACCCTCATCTTGACCATCGGTTTAATCGCCTTTTTATCCTACTATTGGAGCGTCTATATGGTAGGCTGGCTGTCCATCGTCATCATTTTGGTCGTCATGAGCGTGTTCATCATCATTTTGCTTGAAAATCGTAACCCAGAACGCACACTCGTCTGGGCACTTGTCATGATGGCACTACCTGTTGTCGGCGTGTTTGTTTATTTTACGTTTGGTCAGAACTACCGCCGGAAACGAATGTTTCGATTGAAAGCAATGCTTGATGAAGAGTCTTATATTAAATACCGTACCCAGTTTAAAACAGCAGTACACCAATCAGTGTTCCAAGAAGGACATTATGGAAAAGTTGTCACACTTATCGATTCGATCAGTCGACTTCCGATTTCGTATAATACACATACAAGAATTTTGACGAATGGTCAGGAGAAATTTCCGATTCTTTTAGAAGAAATTCGTCAAGCACAACATCATATCCATTTGGAGTACTATATCGTACGGGATGACGAGCTCGCATTGCAGTTACAGGAAGTATTGATTGAAAAGGCACAACAAGGAATTGAAGTCCGTTTTCTTTATGATGCCGTCGGGTGTTTTTCGACAGATAAGCATTATTTCAAGAAGATGCAGGAGGCAGGTGTTGAAGTTCGGGCATTCTTCCCTGTCGTATTACCGTTCATTTCGAGTAAGTCCAACTACCGAAATCATCGGAAGATCGTTGTCATTGATGGAACAGTTGCTTTTACGGGTGGAATTAACGTTGGGGACGAGTATATCGGTCGCGATCAGCATTTTGGATTTTGGCGTGATACGCATCTTCTTGTACGCGGAGAAGCTGTTTCTGAACTTCAATTAATTTTTCTCCAAGACTGGTACTATATGACGGGGGAACGCCTGTTTACACCGTTTTATATGGAACCACTGGAATATGTCGATGAAGCAACGGGAGGCGTTCAAATCATTGCCAGTGGACCTGATGAGCCACATGAGGCAATGAAGTCACTTTACTTCGGACTCATCACAGAAGCGCGTGAATCTGTTTACATTGCATCTCCATATTTAATACCAGATGAAGATTTGATGACAGCACTAAAGACAGCCGCTATGTCTGGAATTGATGTTCGTATTCTTCTGCCAAGCTTTCCGGATCATAAAATCGTATTTTATGCGAGTCGCTCTTACTTTGATGATTTACTCCAGGCTGGTGTGAAAATCTATGAGTATAACAAAGGATTCATGCATTCGAAAGTCATCGTCGTGGATGACGCCATCGCAACGATTGGAACAGCAAATATGGATTTACGGAGTTTTCATTTGAATTTCGAGGTAAACGCTTTTTTATACGGAACAAATTCGGTTCATCAATTAACACGTGATTTTTATGAGGATTTTAGCCAGTCTACACAAGTTGATGCTGATTTGTTTCATCGTCGTCCATTACGCCGCCGTTTAGTTGAATCAATTTCACGCTTATTCTCACCGCTACTCTAGCAAAAGGGGACGATGCTGATGTTTGAAGCTATTGATGGGTCAGGTAAACGCATTCTGATTCATAGGTTTTCTGTCCATGAATTAAAAGCGATGTCCTTACGTTGTCCGTATTGTCTGAAGCCATTGCGCGTCAGGCAGGGACGACGACCACATTTTGCACATATCTCAGCATGTTCAGGAGAAAGTAGCTTACATGTATCTTGGAAACGACGAATTGCAGATTCGTTGAGGAATGCAGGCGTTCGCGTCGAGACCGAATGGACGATTGGACAGCGACGCTTCGACCTGTGGATTCCGGAAAAAGAGATTGGGATTGAAATTCAGCGTTCTCCGATGTCGGCAGATGAATGGATTAGACGAGCAAGACTTGATGCGAAACAAGGACAAACGGTTCGTTGGATTGGGTTTCATCCGTCACATGGTGTCACATTTCGTTTACAAGGATGGATGCGTCAAGCCTTCTTAGAAAATGAGTATTTGGACTTGATCGTTGACAATCAAATCCGACGGTTTCGACATCCGGTTCCTTTTGCGAAACATTATGTCTATTGTACCGTTCAATCCCTTTCATTATCCGACTTCCTTTCGACGGAACTTCCGTCATTTCCTCGGAAATTTTCAATGGCTCGATGGCAAGGAATCGTCTTGCGCTATCGACAGCGTCCTTTTTATCCTTCGTTACCTCCACGAATGCTTAAACTTCCATTATATGAGGCAGGCTTTCATCTTCTGAATCTGCCGTCATCGGTCTTTCTTCCGATCGGTCACTTATTATCGTATCCCGTTCATCCTTTTGAGTTTCAAATGGCAGTCTTTTTGCGGTTAAAAGGGGTTTATTCCTCTACTGCTTTAGAACAAGCCGTCTTTCATTTACTTCACCGATTGGATATCCCGTTTGAACGACCGATGATCGATTTACTTATCACGGAATGGTTAGAGCGGATCGAGGAGGCGAATCGGCTGTTTTAGCAGGAGCACTTCGATTGTTTGTCGAAAAGAAAACAGGTATAACTGAATTAAAGGAGTGAGGGAAATGGCAGAAGTATTAACACGTCAAGATGTTGACGTTTCAGAAACTTGGAATCTAGAATCGATTTATGCATCAAACGAAGCGTGGGAAGAAGAATTTGAATCGGTAAAAGCGATGCTTCCATTACTCGTCGAGTATAAGGGTCGTCTTGGACAGAGTGCGGATACACTCTATGAAGGGTTACAGTTACGAGACGAAGTCTCAAGACGTCTTTATAAGCTCTATACATACGCGCACATGCGTTACGACGAAAATACAGCGGATAGTTTCTATCAAGCTATGAACGACCGTGCTCGGACGCTTGCGTCACAAATTGGAGCCACACTTGCTTTCATGACACCAGAACTGTTAGCTGTACCTGAAACAACAATAGAAGCATATCTAAATGAAAATGCAGACCTTGCGATGTACCGTCATGCATTTGATGAGTTGAACCAAGAACGCGAGCATGTGTTGACGGAAGCGGAAGAAGCGATTCTTGCGAAGGCGGGAGAAGTTCTCGGTCAATCCGGTACGACATTCGGTATGCTGAATAATGCAGATTTGACATTCCCAAAAATCAAGGGAGAAGACGGGGAAGAGACAGAATTGACACATGGTCGTTTCATCACATTCCTTGAATCATCTGATCGTTCTGTTCGGGAAGCCGCATTTAAAGCGATGTACGGAACGTATGCGAAATACACGAATACACTCGCTTCAACTCTTGCTGGGTCAGTTAAGAAAGACAACTTCTATGCAGATGTTCGGAAGTTTCCTTCTGCACGCGCGGCAGCCTTACATGGTAATGCAATCCCTGAATCCGTTTATGATGGGTTGGTTGAAGCGGTGCATGAGCACTTACCATTGCTTCATCGCTATGTTGCCTTACGTAAACGGGTCCTCGGTCTTGATGAGTTACACATGTACGATATGTATACCCCCCTCGTTTCTGAGGTCGAGATGAAGGTATCTTATGAAGAAGCGAAACAATTGATGGTCGAAGGGCTCGCGCCGCTTGGAGCAGAATATAAACATATTCTCGAAGAAGGGTTGTCTGAGCGCTGGGTTGATGTCCGGGAAACACGTGGTAAACGGAGTGGGGCATACTCTTCTGGTGCTTACGATACACAACCATTCATTTTGATGAACTGGCAAGATAACATCAATAATCTCTTTACGCTCGCACATGAATTCGGACATTCGGTTCATAGCTACTACACGCGGAAATCTCAACCATATCCATATGGCGATTATTCGATCTTCGTCGCAGAAGTCGCTTCAACAACGAATGAAGCGCTATTGAATGATTATCTATTGAAAAAAGTGACGGATCGTAAAGAAAAACTCTATCTGTTGAACAATCAACTTGAAACATTCCGTGGAACATTGTTCCGACAAACGATGTTCGCTGAGTTTGAACATGCAATTCATGATGCGGCGCGTCTTGGACAATCGTTGACACCAGAATTCTTGACGTCAACGTATTATGCCTTGAATCAAAAATACTTCGGAGAAGAGATTGTATTAGATGAAGAGATTGGTTTGGAGTGGGCTCGGATTCCACACTTCTATTACAATTACTATGTCTATCAGTATGCAACAGGCATTTCGGCGGCGGCTGCATTGACGGATCAGATCCTAGAAGAAGGACAACCGGCTGTAGAACGTTACATCAATAATTTCTTAAAAGCGGGATCAAGCGATTATCCAATCGAAGTACTAAAAGCTGCTGGTGTTGATATGACAACAAAAGCACCAGTTGAAGCCGCACTTCGTCAATTTGAACGTGTCTTAGATGAATTCGAAGCGTTATTAGCAGAGTGACATCTTTGTGACAAAATGAACAAAGTGTGGAAAAGAAAAAAGACTCACGGTATACTTATATTGTGAAGAGGGTCACATTCCCCAGTCGATTCTCTTTTTCCCCCATCCAATGGTCAAAAGAAGAAGTCCTTCTCGTCATGAAGGACTTCTTCTTTTTCTATGAGTGAACACCAAAAAAGGACAGTGAAGCTCTGAACTGAACCAAAAAAGTTAGA
>NZ_DFQK01000014.1:6815-17505 GCF_002377745.1 Exiguobacterium sp. UBA3491 | reverse complement strand
TTTTCCTGTAGGAGTGGCGTGTGACGCATCATTCTTTTGTTACGAGATAAGGGTGGCAGATCATCATTCTGCCACCCTTATCTTTGTAGAGACTGACTTTTGAATCAGTCTCATTTTTTAGGAATTGGCGTACAGGAGTTCTTCTTCTGTCGACGATTCTTGCTGGCGAGCAGGATCTTGAATTCGACCTGTCACTTCGGTCAGGAGACGGCGTGGCAAGAGACGGGACAAGGAAACCATGGCGCGGTTGCTTGCGCCTGGAACGACGACGCGGCGTCCTTTGAGCATCCCACGGTACCCGGCGAAGGCGACGAGGTGCGACGGCATACTCTTAAATGGTAGCGTGATGTTCGCTCGATCGAAGAAGTTCGTATCGGTCGGTCCCGGGCAGAGACAAGTCACACTGACACCCGAGCCGTCGACTTCTGTCGCAAGTGCTTCCGAGAACGACAGGACGTAGGCTTTCGTTGCATAGTAAACACTCATGTATGGTCCTGGCATGAAGGCAGCGACCGACGCGACATTCAAGATGCGTCCAAAGCCACGTTCGACCATTCCCGGTAAGAGACGTTTCGTCAAATCCGTCAAGGCGACGACGTTGACCTGAATTGAGTTAATGTCTTCTGTTGGATCGATTTCCGCAAAGCGTCCTGATGTAGCGAAGCCAGCGTTATTGAACAATAGATCGACCGTCAATTCTTGTTCCTCTAAGTACTGCACGAGACGATCAACGCTGTCGCTCAGTGATAAATCAGCAGCGAATACATAGACCTTGATCTGATAGCGTTTTTCAAGGACCTGTTGAAGCTCCTTCAATTTTTTCTCATTGCGGGCAACGAGGACACAATCGAAGCCATCTCGCGCCGCGAGGACAGCAAGATCGAGTCCGATTCCACCCGATGCACCGGTAATCAGTGCCGTTTTTCGTAACATAGGACATTCCTCCATTCAAAATCGTGAATCTGAGTCTAGTGTATACCATTCCATACCGTTCCCGCGAATCCTGTTTCATAAGCATTTACTTTTCTTATCACTGGTCCAACCAGTATGATAGAACAGTAGAGGGGAAGTGGAACAGATGAGGAAAAAAGTAACCGTCGCCTTGTTGCTCGCGACGTTTTTAGCCGCGATCGAGGGGACGATCGTCGCAACAGCAACACCTGTCATGGCGAGTGAATTGAACGGGGCGAAATTAGTCAGTTGGATCTTTGCCGGGTTCTTGTTGTTCATGGCGGTATCAACACCGATTTACGGCAAGATGGCAGATTTATATGGTCGAAAACGGGTTCTGTTATTCGGGATCGGCGTCTTCACCGTCGCTTCGTTAGCCTGTGGACTCGCTCAATCGATGGAGATGTTGATCGTTTTCCGCGCCGTTCAAGGAATCGGGGCAGGAGCTGTATTGCCGATTGCAATGACGATCATCGGTGATTTGTATACATATGAGGAACGAGGGAAAATCCAAGGAGTGCTCAGTGCCGTGTGGGGGATTTCGGGTGTCGCTGGACCACTCGTCGGTGGATTCCTCGTCGAATCGCTTTCGTGGCGGTATATTTTCTTACTAAACGTACCGTTTGCCTTATTATCGTTTTTCATGATCGTCGTTTACTACAAAGAGACGGTCAGGGAAACGGAGCGGAAAATCGATTACCGGGGTGCCTTATTGTTTGCGCTCGGGATGAGTGCGTTTCTGTACGGTTTATTGTCGGGCAGTGAGTCGGAGACGTTCTTGCGGCCGATCATTCTAGCGAGCTTTTTCATTAGTTTCGTATTATTGTTCACGTTTTATCGGGTCGAGAAAAAGGCGAGCGATCCACTCTTGCCACCAGCAGTCATTCGCCATCCGGTCATTCTCGTGATCAACTTAGCGGTCTTCTTTTCCGCCTGGGTGCTCGTTTCGATGTCAGCGTATATTCCGATTTTTGCCCAAGGGGTACTCGGGAAGAGTCCGACCGAAGCTGGTTTCATGTTGATGCCACTGTCGCTTTTTTGGACGCTGACCGCCATCATCGGTGGACGGACGATTGGTGTCGCCTCACCCCGGTATCGGACGATGACAGGAATGGGACTGCTGATCGTCGGTACAGTGATTTTATCGTTGATCACGCGCGAATCAAGTGATGTTTTCATCTATCTTGCCGTTTCGCTGATCGGAATTGGTTTTGGTCTCTCACAACCTGTCTTCATGGTCGTCCTGCAGACTTCCGTCGATTGGTCACTTCGTGGCTCAGCGACGGCCGTCAACTCGTTCTTGAGTACGACGGGACAGACGCTCGGTGTTGCGATCTTCGGTACGATCTTCAACCTATCCATCCTTCGTTCGTTTTCAGCGTCGGACACGCTCTCAGGGTACGCGATTGATCCATTTTTCCAATCGAGTACGGCAAAAACGTTCGGACAGGATGTGCAGTATGCGGCAGAAATCGCGTTATCACATGGATTACGTTACGTATTCATCGGTGGCGTTCTTTGTGCGATTCTTGCGTTCGCGATGACATGGCGTTTACCGAAAGTTCGACCTGACGATCCACGATCGTAATGAAAAAGCGAACCAGGATGATCATCATCCTGGTTCGCTTTTGTCATTAAGAAGATTGACTAGTGGCACTCTCACGCTGGGCGAGTTGTTCGCGAATATCGCGTTCGTTGCGTCGGAGGAACAATCCGATTCCGATCAATAGTAAAGCGGCACCGGTGATTTGAATCCATGTCAGCTTCTCATCGAACAGATAGTATCCGAAGATCATCCCCCAAACCGCTTCACCAAGAATCGTGATACTGACGATGCTGGCGCTGACACGGGCGAGCGCCCAGTTGAATAAATTGTGACCGAGTAACGTCGGGAAGACGGCGAGAAGAATATACAGCCACCAATCCTGTTGGAACGCAGCGACGAGATTCGTTGATTGAATCAACGATAATAAAAGCAGAACGATCGACGCCACGGCATAGACGCCGAACGAATAGAGGTTCGTCGAGACGCTTGTGCGGACGTGTTGACCGAGCAACCAGTAACCAGCGACTAAAATCGTTGCGAGCAAGGCAAGACCGTCCCCGATCAAGGCGCGCATGCCGACAGCGATATCTCCATAAGCGACGAGACCGCCACCAAATAAGGCGACAGCGACGAACAGGAGTGCTTTGCGCGACGGGTGTTGTTTGAAGAATAACGCGTTACCGGCCAGGACAAAAATCGGACTCGCGGTCACGAAGAGCGTCGAGCTCGCAACTGTCGTATAATCAAGAGAGAGGAACCACAGCCAAAAATGCCCGGCGAGCAAAACGCCACTTAATAGCATATGCCGGATCGTTGACGAACTGAGTTGCAACAGTTCCTTCAATCGAATGAGTGGGAGCAACAACAAGGTCGAAAACAACATGCGGTAAAAGGCGACAGCCTCGATCGGTGTCTCCGCCCACTTGACGAAGATTGCTGATGTTGAAATAAAGAATAAAGCCATGAATAACGTAAAATAGGGCATGGGTACCTCCACATGTCTGAAGTAAGGAAATGAGGGTGAAGCGTGTGCAATTGATCATTGCTGAAAAACCAAAACAAGCGGAAAAACTGGCAGCTCCGTATCCGTCCGTGAAGCGGGACGGCTACATTGAAATCAAACCATGTGACCGGTTTCCGCAAGGAGCAAAACTCGCCTATGCGGTCGGACACTTATGCGAACTGCAGGAGCCGGCGCATTATGACGCCAAATGGAAACGATGGAACTACGATCATCTGCCGATCATCCCGGAACGATTTGATTACCGACTGGCAAAAGGTAAGAGTAAACCGTACCAAGTCATCAAGAAACTATTGAATGAGCGGACGACGACTTCCATCATTATAGCATCGGATGCCGAGCGAGAGGGAGAGGCAATCGTCCGATTGATCTTACGTCTCGCGAACAACGCAAAACCACTGCAACGACTCTGGATTTCGAGTTTGACGCCTCAAGCGGTTGACCATGGGTTTGCGAATCTGCTTGATGGAAAGGAAACAGAAAACATCTTCCATGAGGCGATGAGTCGCGCTTGCGCCGATTGGCTGATCGGGATGAATGCGTCCCGTGCGTATACGACGTTACTGAAGAAGAAGGGCATCGCCGACGTTTTTTCCCTCGGACGAGTCCAGACACCGACGCTCGCACTGATCGTCGAACGGGAAAAACAGATCGAGAATTTCTTACCGGAGACGTACTACGAAGTCGAGGCGGATTTTACGCGATACAAAGGAAAATACATCAACGCAAAGAAACAGACGAAGCTGAGTGACCGGGAACAGGCACAAGCGATCGTGGATCGGACGAAAGGAACCGGAGTCGTCGCATCAATCGAAAAAAAACGTCAGACGGAACGTCCACCGTTTTGGTTCAGTTTGTCGCTCTTACAAACAGAAGCGAGCCGACGGTTTGGTCTCGGTGCAAAAGAGACGCTCGATATCGCGCAAAAACTCTATATCCGTGGTTGGATCAGTTATCCACGAACGGACTCTTCCTTCGTAACGAAAGAGGAGGCGGGACAGTTCCCGGTCATTCTTGATCGGTTACTGAAGCAAGCGGAATATAGTCCAATCAAGGATGTCCTGACGAAAAATCCAGCTAACGATAAACGTTACGTTAATCCGGCGAAGGTTAGCGATCACTATGCGATCATTCCAACAGAAGAAGCGGGTGCCGTCGCGAAGCTCTCCGGACGAGATGCGCAAGTCTACGACTTAATCGTTCGCCGTTTTCTTGCTGCCTTTGCACCGGACGCCGTCTCGGAGAAGACGGAAATCGTGACGACGCGTGAGATGGACCGTTTTTTGACGCGCGGCAGTCGGACGATTGATCCGGGCTTTAAACAGGTCTTACAAATCGAGTCAAAAGAAGTCGAATTGCCAGCCGTCGAACAAGGACAAGAGATGCCGATCAAAGGCTGTCGACTGCTCGAGAAACAAACGGAGCCGCCGAAACGCTATACGGAAGGGACGCTCATCCTCGGTATGAAAACAGCTGGTAAGTTGCTTGAAGACGATTTGCAAGCGATCATGAAGGAAGTCGAGGGACTCGGGACGGAAGCAACTCGTGCCGGGATCATCGACGGACTAAAACGGCGGGAATACATCAAACTCGTCAAAAAAGAGATTCATCCGACGCCAAAAGGTCGGATTTTGATTGATGCCGTGACGGGGAGTATTCTTGCTTCGCCAGAGATGACAGCGAAGTGGGAGAGCCGTCTCGAGCAAATCGGCAAAGGGGAGGCATCTGCTGCCCAGTTCATTGAACAGGCGAAGAAATTGTCGGAGCATCTCGTCGTCGATGCTAAACAACGAATTGAACAACTCGCCGTTGATCCGACACAAGTCAAAAGCAAGTCCCCGCGGGGTGCAACGAATCGTCCGGTCGGTCCCTGCCCACTGTGTCAATCAGCAGTGCTTGATCGTGGGAAGTTCTATGGCTGCAGTGGCTATCAAAAGAACAACTGTGGCTTTACGTTACCGAAAACGATCCTTGGTGCCCGACTGACGCAAACGGAAGTCAAAAAAGTACTAGCGGGTCAAAAAACAAAGCCACTCGAGATGAAAAAGAATGCGCGCCAGTTTAAGGCGATGCTATATCTCGAACGCGATCAATTAAAATTCGAATTCACGAAAGGGGAAGACTGATGCAATACGAACTGATTCAAAATCAAACGTTTCGTCCTGTCTTTGAACGACTGTTACAAGAAGGGCGCCGCTTGACGGTCTGGTTTCCGGACCATATTGAGGTACAGTCGGCAGAAGGACTGGTCGAAGAAGCAGAAGAACTTTTTGGTGTGACTGCGGAAGTGATCGATGATCCACAATCATTCGGCAAGCATATCCTGCTTCCGTACTTGACGGAAGTCGAGCACCGGGAAGATGGATTCATCCGCTACGAAGCTGAGTTGACGGAAGAGTTACGCCAACTCGTACGCGAATTGACGTTACCGATGCTGACGGAGGGCGACTTCGAAGTGTTGTATTCATATCAAATTGATACGGAGACGGAACGCTTCTTCGTTGAAGACTGGTTCCAAGCTGACTTGCAAAAACTACCTAACTAGGTGAAACTTTCTTGAAGAGGATGACGTAGGATAAGTGATCGTCATCATTCTATTCATTTGGAGGGTTCACTATGTTCACAGTAGCATTCATGGAAGGCGAACTGGGAGGCGACGGCTTCTTCTCGGGCATGCCGATTTTCATGGTCGGATTTTTTGTTCTCATCATCGGGTTCATTCTGTTTGGAGTCATCTCTGCAGCCTCAAAGGGAATCTCAACGAATTCATTGACGCAACAACTGCGCGAGTATGCGGCGCGTCTCGTCAGTCCGAATGAATCGGATGCACTGAATTACGTCGCTTACTTAGAAACGTTGACAAGTTTTCCGGTTGAAAAGACGAATCTCGAACCGTTCCGGATTGCGACCGGCATCTTAAAGCTTGTCCAAGGAACGGATCAGATTTCCGAAGCGACGAAAAAACAAGTCGTCGCCCAGTACTTACGGCTCGGTATTTTGGATGCGGATCATTTAGCGGACGAACAGCCGGTCCGGAGCCATAGCCATCACCATCATCATTAAAAAAGGGTCCTGAGGGGCTCTTTTTTTGTTGAAAACGATCGAATCGTGACATCTAATTGTCATATACAACGATTTAGATTAAAGTTGTATGAAATTGAAATCTTTTTGAGCAGAATGCTGTGTATCGATTGAAAAAAGTTTACAATGAATGGACGGGAATACCTTTATTGCTGGAGAATGATAAAGGGAAAGGAGTTGAATTCCTTTAATGAAAACATGGCTGAATCGAACGATTGGACGGCAAATCATGTCTGCGTTTTATGTGATTTTTCTGACACTGCTGCTAACGACAGGTGGTGTCTACCTATATACGAAACAACAGGTGGATGAATCACGCCAACAATTAAAGATGTTAAACGAACATCGGACACGGGCGACCGATTTGTACGAATCATGGCAAAGCATGCAGTACGAGATGCGTGGCTTCGTCTTGCTTGGTGACGAAGAGATGTTAAAAGAAATCGAAGCAAAGAAAAATGGCATCAATCAACAAACGACTTGGTTCGAGCGCAATGCACGCTTCAAAGAAGAACGGCAGTATGCAACGGACGCACGGGAACTCTATACAGCGTATACCCAACGCGTCATGCCGAGCCTCGTCAATTATGTCGCGGCGAAAAAAGACGGCAAAGTGACGGAACCGTTCTTGAAGATGCCGACGCTTGGAAAGGTCACGAAATCAAAACCACTCGATCCACAGCGGAAGTTCAACATCAAGACGAAGAGTGCAGCTGATATGAGTTCAAGTATCGTTGATATGGAGACGGTCTTCACAAAATATCGTAATTCCTTAAACGATCAAGAGATGGCGGCGCAAGAGCAGCTTGGTAAACAAGTCAACTCGTCGCAAATTCTCGGAGCCGTCAATATTGCAATCCTCTTATTGATTACTCTCGTTTTCGTCCGACCATTCGTCCGCCGCTTGACGCGTCAGTTGCGTCAGTTGAACCGGGAAAGTGGACGACTCGCTAAAGGTGAGGATGCGACACCGATCGTCATCACGAATCGTCAAGATGAGATTGGTGAGTTGACGACGACGTTCAACCAGATGGCAGCCGCCATTTCCGGGCAAAAACATCAACTCGTCGCAAGTAACGACGAACTACAAAGTCAACAGGAAGAATTAATTGCCCAGCAAGAAGAACTTCAATCGCAACAGGAAGAACTCGAAGAAGCACTCGACATCACGTTACGTAACGAGACCCATTTGCGTTATCGCAATGAGTTGACCGAGACACTTGCGTCTCGCGAAACGTTGACGGCGTATCCGGCGATCATCGAAAAATTGATTACGATTACCGATGCGGAGCTCGGAGCAATCGTCTTCCTAGAGCAAGACCGCTATACGGATCTCGTCTCTTACGGGATGACGGCAGCTCAGGAGCACCAGTTATTACATGCTTCGACGTCATTACTCGAACGCACACGTCAAAACAAGCGTGCTGTTCGCTCGACAAAACAAGTCGCGAGTCATCATCCGCTCCCATATCCGTACGCGATGTACGAAATCGTCGTACCGGTGATGGATCCAGCGACGAACACAATGATTGCAAGCATTTATCTCGTCCGTTACCGGGATGCCTTTACGGAAGAGCAGACGAACGAAATCTGGTCGTTCTCCCGTCAATTGGCACTCTCCTTGCTCCGGATGCGTGTCTTTGAAGAAGTCGAACGAGAACGGGAAAAGACGTCCAAACTTCTCCATTCGATTCGGGAAGCGGTCATCTATATCGAAGGAGAGACGATTTTTGCCAATAAACCATTGCTCGCTTTATTCCATCATCCTGCGCACGATCAAGTGGCGGAAGAAGGATTGATGACGCTCGACGTCAAAATCGAAGAGTTGGCAGTGCAAGTCGATCAACATGAGGCGTTCTTAACCTACATGGATCATGTCTGCAGTCAGGAAATTCCGACGGAGAGCTTGGCGTTGTCCTTAAACAAGGAAGAGCGATTTGTCACGCTGTATGCAGAGGAAATTCATTACGGTGGTTGTTTCCGTGGCACGATGCTCGTCTTACGTGACGTGACAGCAGAGACAGCAATCGACCGGATGAAATCGGAATTTGTCTCGACCGTCTCGCATGAGTTACGGACACCGCTTGCCTCGATTTACGGCTACACGGAATTAATGCTCGCGCGCGACGTCCAGGAATCAAAACGTCAACGGTATCTCGAGACGATTCATGCAGAAACCGAACGGTTGACGAACCTCGTCAACGACTTCCTCGATGTCCAGCGCATGGAATCGAGTCAGCAACAATATGACTTCAAACCGCTTGATTTGACGAAAGTCATTCAGGAAACGGTCGAGTTCCATACGGCTTCGGCAAAAGATCACGAGCTAGTCCTTGATTTTGAAGAAACGACGACGGGGCGGATTCATGCTGACGAACAAAAAATGCGTCAGCTGTTCACGAACCTGATCAATAATGCAATCAAGTATTCACCGGATGGTGGTCAAATCACGATCACGATGCGTCAAGTCGAAGATCGTGTACAGCTGAAGATCGAAGATGAGGGAATCGGCATTCCGCGTCACGCGTTACCACAACTGTTTAGTAAGTTTTACCGAGTCGATAATTCGGATAGTCGAAAAATCGGCGGTACCGGTCTTGGTCTTGCGATTTGTCAGGAAATTGTTCGTTCGCACGAAGGGATGATTCATGTCGAATCAACAGAAGGTGTCGGGTCCGCGTTCATCGTCGAACTACCGATCGTCCAGTCCGTCGTACCGGTCACGGAATCGGCAGATGACTGTTAATGTCAAAAGCGTTCTTTGATTTTTTAATCAAAGGGCGTTTTTTTGTTGGTTTCATCTGCAAAACGGGAATTAACTACTATCAAATAGAAAGGAAGTGAGGAGATGCGGCGAAGCAGATGGCCTTGTTAAGTCCGACGATCACTCATGCTTTGGATCCTGATCGAAGCTAGTAGTTCGTTCATTCCAGCTTATGTGATTGAGCGCTTTTACTGGGAAGACCGGGGAATGAGCATTGCCGACGTCGTCATCGCAGAAATCGTCTTTGCTTGGGTGATGTTGATTGGTGAGGTCCCGTTCGGTTTGTTATCCGATCGGTGGGGCAGAAAGCCGTTCATTCTGGCTGGTTTCGTATGTGAGTGGTTATCGTTTACGGTGTTGCTTGAAGCCTACTCATTACCTGCCTTCCTCTTGGCGATGGTCCTTGCCGGCATCGGTGGCGCAGCACTTAGTGGAGCGCTTGAAGCCCACGTCTATGAAACATTGCGAATGCAAAGGATAGAAGAGCGATTCGAGCCGGTCTGGCGACTGATTTCAATCGGTGGTTTATTGACGTCTGGACTTGCGGCACTCGTCGGGAGTTACGCCGTGCGATCGGTAGACTTGATTTGGCACTATCACGTGTCCTGGTGGGTATTGCTCGGAACAGTACTGCTGACGTTTTTCTTAAAGGAAGCATCGCGAGAACAAGACGGAGAGACGAGTTCATTAAAGACATTGCTAAACGGTTTTTCGTTTCGACGCGTCTACGTCCGAATTCTTTGTCTTGTCTTGTTATACGGGGCGACGATTGATTTCGTCGATGAGTTTTGGCAACTTTATCTACGGGATCAAACGATACCGATGGTCCATTTCGGATTCGTTTTCGTGTTATTTCAAATCATGCAGGCGACCGGCGCGTCCTTATCTCGGTTCCGATCTCCGGTCGGATGGGCGATGATCTATATCGTGTGTTTTACCGGATTGTCGGTTGCCTCTCCGCTCGTCAGTATCGGGTTACTCGGAACGCTGTACTTGTGCTATGGCTGGGCTGAGCCTTATTTGACCACTATCATCCAAGAAGTTGCGCCGCCAAATGGACGTGCAACGTTTACGTCGCTGATCTCAGTCATTGAACGGTTAGCTGTGCTTGGAACCGGTACGCTGTTCGTCTTCGTCGAACGTGTCTTCTCGCTTCAGATGACCTATGCCGCGCTCGGTCTCGTCTCACTTATGCTGCTTCTGTTGTATAGTGTGACTCGAATGCGTCAGAACTGAATCAAAAAAAGGGGCTGACTCAAAAGTCAGTCTCTACAAAGATAAGGATGGCAGAATGATAATCTGCTATCCTTATCTCGTAACAAAAAGA
>NZ_DFQK01000014.1:0-6766 GCF_002377745.1 Exiguobacterium sp. UBA3491 | reverse complement strand
TTTTTTGAGTCAGCCTCTTTTGACTGTCATTTATTACGACACGTGTCGTTGCTCCTGAGAGGAATGTGCCAATAGCTGGCGAGCCGGTTGCCACATCAACAAAGAGAGGGCTCCTGCGAGCGCATAGACAAGCTCGATCGCAAACATATCGGCAAGCCATCCGAACAATAGACTGCCGAGGCAGAAACAGAGTGCATAAACGGTTTGTTGCACGCTATAGACATACGGTAACCGTTCGAGTGGTGTCGTCTTTTGCAACAACGTATTCAGCTCAATCGCCCGGACTTGACTCGCAAACCCTTGGATCAGACAAGCGATCACGGCAAGTGTGACGATTGGAGCGAAAGCAAACAAGAAGGTCGCAACAATCGAAAAGCCGATGCTGCGATAAAGCAACGAACGCGTTCCACGACGACGTAACATCATGTAACTACCGGCGATCATGCTCAGCAGATAGAAGGCATTTAGAATGCCCCACCAGCGTTCCGATAGCTGGAAATGTGTATCGATATAGACGAGAAACAGAGCAGAAATCCAAGCCGTACTGACGAACGCATCGATTCCGACGAGATACGTGTTGGCTTTCGCGAATGGATGCGCTCGCGTGTAGCGAATACTCGACCGGAAGGAAACGTCTTCCCCTTCCATCGAAGGGTCGGGTAGAGAGCGAACGCTTCGATAGAACAGATAGCTGATGAGACTCGCACCTAAAAACAGACCGGCCGAGACGGACAAGACGGAAAGCGGCGATAACCAGCTGACCAGAATGGCGCCGAGCGGCCACATGATGAGCTGAATCACTTGATTCGTACCTTGTACGAGACTGTTAGCCTTTTGGACATCCTGACACAGTCGAGGGATGAAGGCACTTTCGATCGGACGAGCAAATCCGTCGAAGAAAGCGATACATCCAACGAGTGCGAGGATAAGTGGCAGTGGTAAATCAAGCCCCCAGATGATGCCTAAGAGAATCGTCTTGAGGAGTTGACTGCCGAACAACAACGAGGCATGGGGAACACGTTGAGCGACTTGGGCGAATAAGAAGCCGCTTCCTGTCATGCCTGCTGTGACGAGAACAGGAAACAGGGCAGCGAGACTCGCTTGCCCTGTCGTTTGATAGATCATCGCGATCAGGGAGACGATATAGAGCGCATCTCCCGCATTCGCAATCCATTGACTGACCAATAAAAGCGTAAACCGGTTCATTCTGAAGGACCTCCATATCGTACGTATTTAGTTAGGAGTGAGAATTCAGAATGACTTACATTGGACGCCCTCATTTCATGTTTTTTTCTAGTGTAAGAGGAAAAAAATGGATTGTCAATCAGAATCGTGACGGGAGTTCCGGGCAACGAGTGTAAAGGGATCGACCATCGACGTCGCAGCGGCTTCGTCTTGAGCACGAGATGCCGATAGCTTGATTGGTTTTAGTTGCTGGCGGAAGCGGAAAGCCCGTTCGAGTCGACTCATGAATAGATTGCTGAAAAAGACGACTAATGCTAGCCCAATCAGTGGAACAAGGAACATATGATTGAGCCAAGACGTCGCTGAAAACTGGTTATAGTAATAACCGAACATCGAGGACCACTCAAAAATCGTTGGGGCAGTTCCTACATATAAATTAACCGTTCCAGCGAAGAAAATTTTGAAAAGTGATAAGTGAACGAGTAACATCAACGTTTGGATGAACTGTTGCATAAAAACGATTGTCAACGTTGGAACAAGATGTGGCCAAATGTGGCGTCTGAACCGATGCCACGGACTGCCACCAAGCGTTTGGGCGACAATCATGAACTCTTGACTAAGTAACTGACGGGTCTCAGCAATCAGATAAAGCGATAAAGAGGGGAGACCAAGCAAAATCAAGACGATCAACTCGAACGATACACGGTCGAACAACGGTGGGATAGCAGTCGAATCAAAGAACGTAAGTGATGGAAGCAAAATGAGCAACGCGACAAGAGAGAGCGGTAAAACTAAAAATCCATCAAGAATAAGTTTTAAGTATCGATTGACGCGAGCACTTCTAAAAGCTAGCGGAATCGCAATCACTAGCGAAAGAAACATTCGACCGAGCGCAACAATCATACAAATACCGGCTGTCCATTTAAATCCTTCAATCATCAATTGAAAGAGGTCATAGCCAGAGCGGTCTGTACCGAGCCATTGATCACTTGACGGTTTTAGTGGTGACGTCGCAAGGAACGTACCGTCTTCAGCATACCGGTTCGAGATTTGATCGACTTGACCATCACGGAAGATCGTATTTCCAAAACTAAGGAGCAGTAAACCAGTGAGTAAAAATAAACATAACCAGAAGACAGGATCTCGCATCAAAGTACGACGCATCAAATCCCCCCTTTCCAGGCGTTAGGAATAAGCCATTCTGCCAACAAATCAATGATGAAAATCGGCAGATAGATTAAGAACAAGATGACCATCAAAATCGGCATTTGTCCATTATAAAAGACGAACCGGAACATACCTTGCACTTCGAACGTGTATTCAATGATCACGAGACTCGATAAGACCGTAATGATGTTCGCTCGGAAAAACAGATAAAACCGATAGATCATTGTCGGAATCAAATGTTTCCAGAAAAGAGCCGCAGGACGAATGCCTTTAGCCCGTGCGAGTTCAAGGAAAGGAGCAGCTTCCTGTTCGAGTACTTGCGTCGTTAACCATTTGATGAAGAAGAATAGTGTTGTCAACGTTAGCGTAAGAATCGGTAAAAAACGAATGTACTCAGCATAGGATCCCGCAATTTCGATTTTGTCATACCCGGTCGTTTTAAACAGATAGAGGACAAGGAATTGCGAAAGAATGATCCAGAACAGATCCGGAACCATCTCAAGCGTCCGAGTCGTTTGTTTCAGCATCATGCGTGTTTTGCGACCACTCCGATAAAACAAATAAGCATAAAAAATCGCACACACAGCGGAGACCAGCATAGCTGTCGTAAAGATGATCAACGTCTCTTTAATGAATGGACTGATGGTAGGAAGCAACAAGAATTCCTTTTGAGCGGTTACGTTGAAATAGGTAATCTCATCAAGTTTCGTTAATTGAGCAAATTGTTGCTTCAGACCTTCCCAGTAGCTTGCTGGGTTGAATTTCATTTGCGCGACAAGCGCCGGAAGGGCGCTGATCGCAATCAAGACAAAAAATGCCACGATAAGCTGAATTGATTTTCGGGCGATAAACACCATGAGGCGAAAAACTCCTTTCTTTGGATCCTCAGCCGATGGCGAGGATCCGGTCATTGCCAATTTGGATCAACTGACTGTTCATATGTTTCCGGCGCAGTACATAGCGTTCGAACTGTTGTGTCGCGATGAACGAATCACGCGTCGAGACCGTCGAAAGGGTCATCAAGACATGCTTTAATTGTGGTTGGCCTTCTTGTAGCGAAAGATGCGTCATTCGGTTTGCTCCGTCGAGTCGATTCAAGAACAGTTCAATCTTACAGCCCTCCTTGATTAATTCACTGATCAGGAATGCCGATTGTTCGATGAACGTCTCAAATTGTTGGTGGAGTCCGTAACCGCTCGGGGCAGATAAGTTCAAGGCAATCGTAAACGTATCTTGATTGCTCGTTTCGAATACTTTTGCCTGCAAGCGACCGGTCTTCGCCGTCGCATACCAATCGATCTCTTTTGACGGTTCCGCCGTATAAGGTTTTGCACCAAGCTGAACCAGTTTGTTCTTGAGCGGTGAGTAGCGGTCTGGTCGGTCGCCAATCCGTAAACGTTGTAAAAGAAGCGGCGTCGCTTGCGCTGTCAAGGACGGCAAGACTGTAAACGACGGATACGTATCGAACGTAAAGAGATAGACGCCCATCTTCCAAGGCAGGCGAATCGTTAAGATGATCTCATCGAACTCGGCTGGTCCGCGGCGAACCGTCTGAATCGGGATCGTCACTGCGTCTTCAGAGTCAATCACTGCATGAAACGTCGCCGGATGTAGTGGATCCATCTCCGGGAAGATGACTCCGCCATCCGTGTGCAAACGAAGTGTCGCTTCGAGCCCAAGCTGACTCAAGGATTCGACGCCGAAGACTTGCAAATGGAGCGACGTCTTCTCCTGGTTGAACATCAATGATTCATAGTGTTTCCATTCGATGGCGACGTCCCGTCGGAGCTGCTTTTCTGTTCGACCGACTACAAAATGAATTGTCGCCAAAGCTGCGAACAGAAAACCGAGGACGGAAAGGCGCGGAATGAAGAGGAAGATGAACGTCATCGTGACGTACAGTGGAAAAAGTCGGCGTTCAAGCCAAAACGGGACGGAACGTTCAATCTGCATGATTCGTCACCCCATTTCGACCGGAACCGGCACGTCGTCCAGAATATGCGTCAAGACAGCCGCTTTCGTCGTCTTGATTCCACCTTCGAGTGTCAATGTCAGGCGGTGCGACAAGACGTGTTTTGCAAGATATTTAATGTCTTCCGGAATGATGAAGTCGCGCTGATTCAAAAACGCATAGCTTTGTGAAGCGCGAAGTAATGCAATCGCTCCACGCGGACTGACCCCGACTTCAATGAGTTCATGGTTTCGTGTCGCTTGAACGATGTGTAATAGATAATCAAGCACGTCTTGCGATGCATGGACGCGGCGCGCCTCTTCCTGCCAGGAAATCAAGTCGCCACCTGACGCGATGCCGACGGCTGACCGACGGACGTTAGTCAGAATCTCAGATAATAAGCGACGTTCGTTCTCGAAATCCGGGTAACCGACTTCGATCGCGACCATGAACCGGTCGAGTTGGGCGTCCGGTAGTGGGAAGGTTCCTGCCGATTCAATCGGGTTTTGTGTCGCGATGACGAAGAATGGGGCTGGCATCTGATAGGTCGTTCCACCAATCGAGACCTGACGCTCTTCCATTGCTTCAAGTAATGCCGATTGTGTCCGTGGAACGGCACGGTTAATCTCATCGATCAAGACGACGTTCGCGAACAGTGGACCGCGTTTATTCTCGAACTCCTGTGTCTTTAAATTGAAGAAGTCTGAACCGATGACATCGGACGGAAGCAAATCCGCTGTGAACTGGATCCGCGAGAAGGCACTCTCAAAGCTCTGAGCGAGCGCCTTGGCGAGCATCGTTTTCCCTGTTCCCGGTACGTCTTCTAGTAGAATATGTCCTTCTGCGGTGAGTGCCGTCAGACAGAGGTCGATGACGTCTGGTTTACCGAGATAGATGGAATTGAGTTGGTCTTTTAATTGTTGTAGTTTCATAGGAAATCCCTCCAAGGTCAAATGGTTGAGTAGCGTGCTAGTTGTTGTTCGAAGCGTAGAATCTCATCGTCCGTGATGATCGTTTCCGACATGTCACCGTAGCGGATATTCCGATACAACTGAAAATCGACAGGGACCTCAATCCGACGTAACCAGTCTTCAAGCGTTTCGTTCGGACGACGTTGCTGACTGCGCGGTAAGTGTTGCTCAAAACGGATGACGAGATCACGGACACGTGAAGACGAATACGATGCATACAGATAAGATGATTTTCTTAAAGAAGCAGGATGAAAGATTGATTGAGCGAATGGAACGTCATCCGTTACGTCTCCTGTAGACCTGCGCCGTTTTTTCACGCGACGCGACTGAACGAGTTTCCAGACCATGAAACTAAATAAGCTGATTAAAATGACATATTGTAGATAAGAAAAGGGAGAGTCAGAGGCATCCGCTTTAAGGGATTTCCAGAGCTCTTTCGGACCAGGTCGTGGATCGATCGGTTCAAAAGGCATCTTGCCTTTTGTGTTAGTAGGTGAGTGACCGTTTTTAAAACTAATTTCGCCATTCGCTTCAGTTTCTGCAATCGAAGGCTTTTTAAAAGGATCCGGCATGATGTAATGCGTGTAAATATACGTCGCGGTAGTTTGAAACAAGAACAGACCAATCAAAATGACACCGAGCGACATGATAAAGCGTTGCCGTAACACAAGCGATCCTCCTTCCTGTTTTTAAGGAAAAAATATCCATATGTACTTAGGAAGATTTTAGCATACACGCTTAACAAATAAAAACAATTTTCTGAAAATAAAGACAGGGTGAGACGATTCATTTTCAAGTGGTGAGGGTATGATGGAATCAGTGGTTCTTGAAAGAGAAAGGGTGTTTTGTATGAAATTGATTATTTTTGGAGCGACGGGTCAAACGGGGCAAGAACTGGTCAAGCAAGCGATTGATCACGGGCATGAGGTCACAGCGTTCGTCCGTAGTCCGGAAAAACTGACACTACGTGACGAACGGTTACACGTCGTTAAGGGTGACGTGCTCGATCAAGAAGCGGTGACGGCTGCTGTTGCCGGGCAAGAGGCTGTCCTGGCGGCTCTTGGCACTGAAAGTCTTGCATACAGTGGCTTTTTAGAACGGAGTCTCGTCCGGATCGTGACAGCGATGAAAAAACAGGGGGTAGACCGGATTGGTTATGTCGCGTCTGCTGGTGTCGATGATGAATTACCCGGTGTACAAGGGATGCTCGCTCAGCGGATTCTGAAAAATCCACTGAAGGATCACCGTCAAGCGATTGCGCTTTTGCAACAAGCGGATTTGAACTATACGGTAGCTCGACCACTCCGTTTACTGAACGGTCCGTTGACGGGACTTTATCGTCAAGCAGATACAGGTGTACCGGAAGATGCGAAACAGATCAATCGCGCAGATGTGGCGCATTTCCTCTTACAGGCAATCGAGACAGAAGATCATATCAAATCGAGTGTCGGTCTCGCTGAATGATGAAGAAGGGGCTGACTCAAAAGTCAGT
>NZ_DFQK01000031.1:31878-52184 GCF_002377745.1 Exiguobacterium sp. UBA3491 | reverse complement strand
TTTCGGTATGATTCTGACTGGGCTCGAACCAGCGACCTCTACCCTGTCAAGGTAGCGCTCTCCCAGCTGAGCTACAGAATCATGTTTGCAGTACGTTATGTACTTGCTAGGACATGTATTAATATATCAAGAAACTAAAAGGCTGACAAGTCTTTTTCCGAAAAAAAATAAAAAAATTAAAACGGAGGAATTGACCCCCGCTTCCTCCATTTTGAATGACTTACAGGAAGGTTGATACTCGATCGATCGGTAAACGGAGTGCCGGACGTTTTTTTGCATCTTCGACCGCTTTACCGACAGCAATTAACATGACCGGTACATACCGTGACTCGGTAATAAACGTTTCCGTAAAACGTTGATGATCAAATCCACCCATTGCGAGTGTTGATAATCCACGCGCTTCTGCCGCAAGCATCAATTGCATCGCAGCAAGACTCGCATTCGACATTGCCGCGTCGCGACCATACGCTTCACTTTGATAAGCGCCTTCTACTTGTGCTTTGATCGAATCGAACAATTCTTCTGTCATACCACCCGCTTCTACTGCCGGACCATAAACCGGATTGTAGTTTCGGTTGGCTTGAACATCCCCTAGAATCGCAATGATTGCTGAAGCCGAAGTGACGGCCGGCTGATTGTATGCAATTGGTGCAAGCTGTTGCTTCGCTTCTTTTGAAAGGAAGACCGTGAAATGCCAGTGTTGTAGATTCCAAGCACTCGGTGCCGCTGTCGTCCATTCTAATAGTTCTTCCACTTCCTGTTTTGAAAGTTTGAACGTTTCGTCGTAATGACGAACGGAACGTCTTTCTGTTAAGACACGCATTGTATCCAGTGTTGCCTGTGTCATGTGTAAATCCCCCTTATTATTATCAGATTACTTAGATATCGTAGCATGTCTCTTTTTTATTGTCCTCTATCAATACTTCAAACGAATTTACTGTTATAAAACAATAGTTGACATAAAACTTCTGTACTAATACAATAAAAACAAGAAAAAGACCATTTCGTTTATTTTGAAGGAGGAAAAACACATGGAACAACCCCTTTACCAAGAAGCATCTGCTGCATTCTATCGTGAGCTTCCCGTCAAGACATGCGCTCATTGTGGGAAAGAAATGGACGAGCAATGTGAATCCTATCAAACGGAATGCGATGAGTGTGCTGTAACAGAACACTAATAACACATGAAACAATCACTTATTCAGTGGTTGTTTTTTTATTTCTTACAAACTTCTTCTAAATAAATCGATATTTTTTAGAAAAATCGATTTTTCGTCATCTTTTTGTCATCTATTTGTTACAAAAGAAACAATTAAAATGTTACATTATCTGTATATGCTATTTTTGACACAAGGAGCGACAGACAACGATGGATCCATTTACCTCAAGCCACGCTAGCGAACTCGGTCCACGACCGCGTACAAAAAAAAGAAAGTTTTTCCCTCGGTTCTTCTTACTTCTCACACTTGTCTTTCTCGGAGTTGGGGGATATGTCGCTTATCGATACGTATTTACTCCTGAACAACAATCCATTACGACAGGTAAATCCATTACTGAAGTCCCTGTCGTCAATATGGAGAAAGCACGCGTGGAAAAATGGAATGGTGTGACGAAAAAAGTCGCTTATTTAACATTCGAGGATGGTCCATCCGCATTAACACCGGACTTACTTCGAACATTGGATCAACTTCAGACTCGTGCCACTTTCTTTTATCTCGGAACACAAATAGATGCTTTTCCGCAAGAAGTCAAAGCTGCTGCTAAAGCTGGACACTATATCGGATTACACGGGGAAACACACGATTACGATACATTGTACGAAAAAGGAAAGTATGTCTCAGAGATGCAAAGTGTTCAGAAGAAAATCCATGAGTTGACGAAGCTAACACCACATTTGACACGACCACCTTATGGCTCTGATCCAGGCATCACGAAAAAAATGGCATCTGCCATTCATTCAGCAGACTTCCGAGTATGGGACTGGTCGATCGATTCAATGGACTGGTATTACAAAGATAGTGCAAAAGAAGTGGCTAATACGGTCATTCGGCGAGCAGAGCGTCCATTTGAAATCATTCTCTTGCATGAACAACCACAAGCTATCAAGGCCCTTCCGGCCATTGTTGCCGGACTTCAGAAAAAGGGCTATCAGTTCGCGATTTATGATGAAGATTTCCATATTCCGTACAACTTCGTGCAATACTCGAATTTATAAGGAGTTACTATCTAGATGAAAAAATCATTCGTAGCAGTACTGTTCCTGTCGAGCTTCGGACTTGCTGCCTGCTCCAACGATTCACCAACCTCTCTTCATGAACAGCTAGAACAACAAGTCAAAGGTGAAGAAAAGGCATTCATGCTAGCTGATCAACGTGCTCGTAAGGACGAAATTTCAGTTAATACGTACCAAGCTGTTCTTGATGCAGGTGTTGAAGAAATCAAACGCTCTCAAAATGAACGGGAGGAACTAGAAGCCTTAAATGACGAACGGCTTTCTTTATTGAAACAAGAAGAAACGTTACGTAAGGAAACGTACGCTGAACTTGATCTTGAAGAATTGAAGGATGCTGTAAACAAACTTGATGGTAAAGCAAAAACGGAAGGAACTGCCTTAGTGGCAATCATCAAGGAACGCCAGCAGACGTTTCAAACGTTCTCTAAAACGTATCGACAAGCGATGGACGCTGAAAAGAAAGTGCTTTCACGCTTGACTAAAAAACCGGATTTCGTTAAGATTGATGAGTCAACAGCGGATTTAAATCGTTTAACACGGAAAGCTACCGCGTCATTAAAGAAGGGGAATACGCTGACCGTTCAGTACAACCAAACGAAAACCCGGCTGTATCGTTTGCTCGACACATCAACTCAATAAATCACACAGGTTGCAACCAAACCCTGTCCAAAAAACCTGGACAAGGCCCCGTTGCAACCTTTTTTGTGTGGTTTTTACTAAAAATGGAGGGAAATTATTCATGCATCGCTCAAAAGCAACCTTATTCGTTCTCATTGGCGCTATCAGTTATGGTGTCCTCTCAACGATCGTCAAACTCGCTTATGCAGCTGGATTTAACTCAGCAGCCGTTTCTGGGAGTCAATTTTTCTTCGGTTGGCTGATGATTTTCAGTCTTGCCTTATTTACGAAAAATCTTCGTCTCGATCTCAAGACAGCTGGTCTTCTCATGTTGATCGGTATCTCTAGTGGTACAACTGGTTATCTGTACTATCAAAGTCTTCAGACCGTATCGGCATCCGTTGCAATCATTCTCTTATTCCAATTCACTTGGATCGGTGTCATCATCGATGCGCTCGCATTCAGACGTTTACCATCTCGCGCGCATTTCCTGTCTGCGATTCTGTTGATTGGCGGAGCCATTCTTGCGAGTGCCGCTTACTCGAGTCCACTTGACTTCCGTGGAACATTATTCGGTCTTGGAGCGGCTGTCAGCTTCTCAATTTTCTTACTCGCTAGTGGACGCATCGCCAATCATTTACCCGTCATCAAGAAGAGTTTTTACATGATGACAGGTGGTCTTGCTTTCGTCATGACGATGTATCCACCGACGACGTTCTTGTCCTCTGCGAACTTCGAAAATGGACTTCTGTTATACGCGATTCCGCTCGGTCTATTCGCGTTAATTTTACCACCGCTCTTATTTGCTGCGGGCGCGCCTCACCTCTCCCCAGCAAGCGTTTCTTTGCTTGGAGCAGCTGAACTACCGACAGCGGTCATCTGTTCCGTGTTAATTTTAGGTGAACATCTGATGAGCTCTCAATGGATTGGGATCGTCATCATCTTGATTGGAATCTTTTATCCGATCTATCGCTCGAGCAAAACAGCACCTGTTGCGAACGTACAGCAAAACGACCTTTCCTGAGCTCAGGAAAGGTCGTTTTCTTTACTTCTGTCGTTTCATCGCATCTGCAACGAATTCGACATCTGTGCCAATGATGATTTGAACACTAGTCGCCCCCATCTTCATGACACCTTTTGCTCCAGCCGCTTTAATCGCTGCTTCATCAATGATGCTTGGATCCTTGACTTGAAGACGCAAACGTGTCGCACAATTGTCAATCGACGTGACATTTTCTGTTCCTTTCAATCCAGCAAAAATTTGAGCTGCTTGTTGTTCATATTTATCGTCTGAGTCCGTCAAAACGACTCCCGTGTCTGTAACGAGCGATTCATCTTCACGACCTGGTGTCTTCAGATCGAATTTTGTGATCATGAAGTAGAACAGGAAGTAGTAGACGACCGCGAACGCGAGACCAACCGGGATGATCAACAATGGTTTTTTCGCAATCCCGAAGTTCAAGGCGTAATCAATGAAACCAGCCGAGAAGGAGAAGCCATGTAAAATACCGAGTAAGTTAACGATGGCCATCGATAGACCCGTTAGTACAGCATGGATGACGTATAAAACAGGTGACAAGAACATGAACGAGAACTCGATTGGTTCCGTAATTCCTGTCAGGAAGGATGTCAGTCCAAGACCAATCATCGCTCCGGCAACGGCTTTTCGATTTTCCTTACGCGCAGCCATGACGATAGCAAAGGCTGCAGCTGGCAAGGCAAACATCATGATCGGGAAGAAGCCAGCTTGATAAATCCCCGCTGTTGGATCTCCAGCGAAGAAACGCGCAATATCCCCGTTCGCTACCGTACCATCTGCTTTTTCGTATGAACCGAAAACAAACCAAAAAATATTATTTAAAACATGGTGCAAGCCGACAGGAATCAGGAGACGGTTAAAGAATCCAAACAAAGCAGCGCCTCCTGCGCCAAGACCGACCATCCATTCACCGGCACCGTTGATACCTTGCTCGATGAACGGCCAAACATAACCAAAGATGAAAGCAAGTACGAGCATGACAGCTGAGGTAATGATTGGAACAAAACGACGGCCTCCGAAGAATGCCAACCAATCCGGTAACTTAATATTGTAGAAGCGATTGTATAGAAGACCGGCAACGATACCCGCAATGATCCCACCGAATACTGCCATATTGACGGTTGAACCGAGCGTCGCCTGGTTCGCAATCGAACTAAGCGTCGCGCCATCGACCTTGGTCGAGGAATCATTGACGATCGCCGCAATCGCATCATATTTTGCTTGAATCTGTGCACTGGAATAATCCTTGTTCATCGAGTCGACGCCATTTTTTAAGACAAGATACCCGATGGCTCCGGCAAGACCCGCTGCCCCACTCGCATCAATCGATAGACCGATTGCGACACCAATGGCAAATATCAATGGAAGGTTATCAAAAATCGCCCCTCCTGCTGCTACCATCAATGGAATATCTAGCATATCCGCCGAACCTAATCGAAGTACGATTCCGGCAGCTGGTAATACTGCGATTGGTAACATCAAAGCCTTACCAATTCGTTGTAGAAACTGCAACATCCCTTTCACCCTTTCCTAAATAAAACGATAATGACAGAACAATGTAAACGCTTTTACGTTTTTAATTATTCCATATAAATATCTAAATGACTAGACCTTCATACAAATTATTCACTATCTTTTTTATTAGTATAAAAAATCATTATAGCAAACACTAAAAACCGGACTAGAGTAATCCTCCAGTCCGGTTTTTCTATTTAATTCCCACGGTCTTAACGACGAGTTGTATCTTCAAAATTTTGTTGAACGTTTCCTACGGTTTTCTTGGCGTCACCTTTTAATTGATCTTTTTTACCTTCGCGCTCTGTCGATTTATCTCCTGTTGCTTTACCGAGTGCTTCTTTTGCTTTACCCGCTACTTTATCAACAAGACCATCTGCTTTTTTATTGAGACCACTGTCATTTGACATAACCATTACCCCCATTTAAAAATTTTTTTTGCGATAGTTGTATGTTCCCGTATGACTGAATTTCAAACATTTCCTGTATCCATACCGACACTCATCCAAACAAAAATAACAGTGAACATCTTGTTCACTGTTATTCGATTTGAATGTATTCATTTACTGGGCGACGGAAACGCCTAACACTTGTTCAATCCGTTCGAACGCCCAATCCAACTCTTCTTTTGTGATGACAAGCGGTGGTGCAAAGCGAATGACTGTCTCGTGTGTTTCTTTACAGAGTAAGCCCTTCTCTTTCAACGCTTCGCAATATGGTCGAGCTGCTTCTGTTAGTTCAACACCAATGAACAATCCACGACCACGTACTTCTTTGATCATCGGGTTGTTGATTTGTTTTAATTTTTCCATGAAGTACGTACCGAGTTCGAGTGAACGTTCCGGTAACTTTTCGTCTTCTAATACTTCAAGTGAAGCAATCGAGACGGCACAAGCGAGTGGATTGCCACCGAACGTCGAGCCGTGTGAACCTGGATTGAAGACAGAAAGGACATCTTTATTCGCAGCAACACACGAGATTGGGAATACCCCACCGCCCAGTGCTTTCCCAAGAATGTACATGTCTGGTGTTACCTCGTCCCAATCAGAAGCAAACCATTTACCGGAACGACCAAGTCCAGATTGAATCTCGTCTGATACGAGCAAAACATTCTGCGCACGACAAACTTCTTGTGCATCTTTTAGGAAGCCATCATACGGAATTAAAATTCCTGCTTCGCCTTGAATCGGCTCCAAGATGAATGCCGCTGTATTTTCAGTGATTGCCTGTTTTAGTGCCTCCAGATCGCCGTATGGAATCGTCTTGATTCCAGGAAGAAGCGGTCCAAATCCTCGTTGATATTCTGCCTCCGTCGACATGGAGACGGCTGTCATCGTTCGACCGTGAAAGTTTCCTTCACAAACGATGATTTCAGCATCACCTGGGATTTGTTTCACTTCATATGCCCAGCGTCGTGCTGCTTTCACTGCCGTCTCAACAGCTTCCGCACCTGTATTCATTGGTAATACCATGTCTTTACCCGTCAATTGTGCTACTTTTTCATAGAAAAAGCCCAGTTGATCATTGTGGAAGGCACGTGACGTCAAAGTGATCTTATCCGCCTGTCGTTTTAGAGCTTCGATGATTTTCGGATGACGATGTCCTTGGTTGACGGCTGAGTAAGCACTCAACATATCCATATAACGACGTCCTTCCGGATCCGTGACGAAGACACCTTCTGCTTCTGAAATGACGATCGGGAGTGGATGGTAGTTATGTGCTCCGAACTGTTCTGTCTGTTGAATGATTTTCTCTGTTTGATTCATCGAGATTCCCCCTTGTAGCTCTTTAGAAAACGTTTTCAAAATCATTATAGCAGATTTTCTTGTATAATCTTCATCTAAAAAATGTATAACCTAGATGATTGGGATGCGTAAGAATTGAATATATTGGGAAAAGATAAGACAAGTGAACCGTCATCTCTTTTCATCATAAAGGAGCGTGCGCACGTAATGGATCGTTCGACCATTGATTCCTATGAAGTCGTCATTCAAGAGTTTCCACTACCGTCTTTCATCTTAAATATCGATTTGACCATTCGTTCCTGGAACGAGTTAGCAGAACAGCATTGGGGCTGGACACAACAGGAAATCGTCGGACAAATCGTTCCTTTACTTGACCAGGAAGATATGGCATTCAGCCATCAAATTTGGCATTCCTTTTTAGAACGCCATCAATCGGTCCAATTGCCGAATGCCTCCTTATTCCATAAGTCTGGTACTCCCATGACATCAACGTTGCTACTGTCTCCTCTACTTGATGAAGTAGGCAACGTCGTTGCTGCTTTCGTTTGTGGTATTCCGTCTGCTCAACAACCGATTACAACAAAACCATTATTTCAAGGTTTGATGGATTTACGTCAGGCGTTCGATCAAATCGCTAGTGTCGCTGTATTTGACGCGCGTGGTGCAATTACGTATATAAACGCCCAACTCATGGATGTAACAGGTTACTGTCCTGAAATGCTTATTGGTCAGCCATGGTCCGTAATTCTCGATCAAACTAGTGCGACTGTCTCAGAAATCCGAACACAACTCCGTGAACGCAAAGCGTGGTCGGGTCGTCTTAGTCTCATTTCACACACGGGTGAACGAAAACATCTCCAAGCGACATTGATTCCGATTTATGATGCAAACGGCGTTCGTTTTCAGCATCTGTTCATCGGTAACGACATTACGGAAACAACTGTGCTTGAAGAAGAACTTGATTTTTTAGTGCATCACCATGAGATGACGCATTTATTAAATAAACGTGGATTTTTACGTGAAGGGGAAGCACTGTTCCATTCTGCTGCATCACATGAACCCATTGCACTCATTTTGTTCGATATCGATCGTTTCAAAGTCATAAACGATTCGTTTGGAACACATATCGGAGATCAACTCCTTCAAGCAATGGCAACACGGCTTTTGCAACATACGACGGGTGTCCTTGCTTTTCATCCGACGAGTGATTTATTCGGTGTCCTATTACCTGCACCCTCAAGTAATCTACTCTTTCAATATGCTCGAAAATTACAACAAGCGTTACAACGTCCTTATTACATTAACGGTCATTCACTCATCGTTTCTTGTACATTCGGTATCACCGTCTATCCGTCTGAAGCGAAAACACTTGAAGATTTATACCGCCGCTCCGAAACTGCTCTGTATGCGGGAAAATCAATTGGTACGGGAACGATTCAGTACTTAACACACGAGATGGACACACAATTCACACGTAAAATCCAACTCGAACGTTCTCTCTTCACGGCACTCGAAGATCGGTCGCTCTACCTTGCTTATCAACCGATCATCGAGCTTCAATCACAAGCCGTCAAAGGATTCGAAGCGTTATTACGCTGGAATCATACGGCTCTCGGAAATATTCCGCCGGATGAGTTCATCCCACTCGCCGAAGAGGCTTCTCTAATCACACCAATCAACAACTGGGTCATCATCGAAGCATGTGAACAGCTCGCGAAGTGGCAACAAACGATTGATCCTGAATTGACGATGGCGATCAACATTTCACCGCACCAATTCCAAAGTGACTCCTTTATTCGAACGTTGCAACATATCGTAACGGAGCGACTCGTTTCGCCATCTTCCGTCACGCTCGAGATGACAGAGAATATTGCTATCTTACAGACACAACGAACCGTCGAACGCATGCACCTCATTAAGTCACTCGGTTTCCGCTTATCGATTGATGATTTTGGAACCGGCTACTCTTCTTTACAGTATCTCAGTGCGTTTCCAATTGATGAATTAAAAATCGATAAAGTATTCATTGATGGACTAGCAAAGAACGATCATGCTTTGCTGGATTCTATCATTCAACTGGGTCGCAATCTAGAGTTGAACCTCGTCGCTGAGGGTGTCGAGACAGAACATGCCTTGACTTACTTGAAAACGACAGATTGCCAGTACATGCAAGGGTTCATTTTCTCTGAACCACTGTCCGTACAGGATGTCGAAAAAAGATTCTTAACCCCTTAAAAAAAAAAGAAGTCACGGTGATTTTTATCCACCGTGACTTCTTTTGCATATCGTTTCTTACAATTGAATTTCTCCTACGACCATTCCGTAAACAGCCACTCCGGCTAAGACAACAAGAATCATGCTAGCAATCCACTCATAACGTGACATGCCTGTCCGTTGCTGTTCTCGTTCTGCTAACGCATATGCTAAAATGCCCGGCGCATAAACTAACGCCGCAATGACGATATACCAAACGCCCGACGCATAGACGAGCCAAATAGAGTACGCGGATGCGATGACCGAGAAGAGTAACATTTTCCGATTCCGCTCTTCCCGTGAAGTCCGGATGCTGTACAAGGCTGATAACAGATATGGTAAGAGCGCACAAATCCCGGCAATACTTGATAGAACGAGATACGTCTGTGCAGAGAATAGCGCAATCCCAGCAACAATTTGTGTGGCGATCTGTGTAATCAGCAGCGCTCCAACTGGCGCCCCTTTTCGATTCGTCTTAGCGAATGCTTTCGGGAACGCACCATCTTTCGCAACCAAATATGAAATCTCTGATGCTAAAATCGTCCATCCAAGAAGCGCTCCGGATAGTGAGATGATTAAACCAATCATGATGATCGTCGCGCCGACTGGTCCGATTGCTGCCTCTAGTACATACGCCATCGTCGGTTCCTTTAATCCAGCCAGTTTTTCTTGACTAAGGACGCCAAGTGATAAGACCGAAATCAAGATATAGATGACCAAAACACCAACGAGTCCCGTTACGGTCGCTTTTCCGACATCACTTCGATTTTTAGCACGACTCGATAAAACGACTGCCCCTTCAATTCCAACGAACGCCCAAAGCGTGACGAGCATCGTTCCCTTGACTTGATCGAAGATTGAACCGAGTTCTGTCCCATCTCCCCAAATGTCTAAATTGAACGTTTTGATATTAAAGGCGATCCCAACCAATAGAATGAAAATCAAGATTGGAACAAGCTTTGCAATCGTTGTAATCAGATTGACGAGGGTAGCTTCCTTAATCCCACTTGAGACGAGCCAGAATAATCCCCAAATGACGACCATACTCATCAAAAGAAGGAATATCCGATTCTCTGCCGCGAAAATCGGGAAGAAATAACTAATCGCATTGAAGACGAGCGTGATGTTCGCAACCGTTCCAATCCATGCAGATACCCAGTATCCCCAAGCACTGTTGAAACCGACGAAACGTCCGAACCCTTCACGTGCATAAGCATAAATACCACCTTCAAGTTCGGGTTTACTGTTTGCAAGGTGCTGGAAGACGAGCGCGAGCATGATCATTCCAATTCCTGTAATACTCCATCCGATGAGAATAGGTCCTGCACTTGCACTCTGAGCCATTGCACCGGGAAGGTTAAAGGCACCTCCACCGACCATCGAACCGATGACCATTGCTGCGAGAGCAAAGAAGCCGATTTTTTGCTGATTCATGATGAGACACTTCCTTTTTCCGTATATCTATTACATCTTACGTATATTCATTCGAAAGACACAAAAGTCATTATAACAAATCACCTTTTAAAGTAAAGAAAGGATTTGAGACGAATGAACTGGATTCATGTATTTCAGCTCGAGGACCTCTTTAAACTCCTAATGGCTGCTGCCCTTGGAATTTTCATGGGATTCGAGCGTGAAATAAAAAATAAACCGGTCGGTATACGCACTAGCCTCGTAATTACCCTCATCAGCTGTCTTTTAACCATCGTATCCATCAAATCCGTTTCACTCTATCACGATATGGCGACGAATGTTCAAATGGATCCGATGCGCCTTGTCGCACAAATCATTGCCGGTATCGGCTTCATTGGTGCTGGTGTCATTTTGCGTCGCCCTCACGATATCGTCAGTGGATTAACGACGGCCGCCATTATATGGAGTTCAAGTGGAATTGGAATTGCTGTCGGTGCAGGATTTATATGGGAATCGGTTTTTCTTGTTTTATTTTTGTTCTTCTTATTAGAGGGATTGACTCGAGGAATGCGCCGTATTAATAACAGTCGATTCGAAGCGAACGTCCTTGTCGCACACTTGCTCCTTCCTGCTAATCTGGACCCATCTGAAATCATCTTCGCTCTTGAACGAAAAGGTGTTTATATTACGAATATGCGCATGCGGGGAGATCCGGTTCGGTTGACATTACGAATGTATTCTCCTCATAAACTGACCATATTCCTACTTTATGACTATTTAAAATCACTCGGAATTAAGGATATAGACCTTGATCAGTGAGAATTATCTGAAAATCTATGTTGCATTTTTAATCACTTTCACTTAAATTAACAATATGTTCACATTTTTCTGAAATATTTAACTCTAACTCTCGGGGGGTCATCGTTCCATGAATAAAACATCGAAAATTGCGTTTGCTGGACTATCTAGCATCGCACTACTTGCTGTCGCTGCATGCGGGCAAGGAAATGATGAAAACACAAGCGGATCTGATTCAAAAAACAAGAAAAAGGAAGTCACGCTCGTTTCGACGACAGATGTACCTCAGCTTGATCCGACGAAAACGACGGACTCGACTTCCATCATTGTTACGAACAACGTCTTTGAAGGACTTTATCGACTCGATGGTGATAACAAGCCGACACCTGGAATCGCAGAAAGTGTCGAAGTGTCAAAAGATAAAAAGACATATACGTTCAAATTGCGTAAAGATGCGAAGTGGTCGGATGGATCAGCCGTCACAGCAGATGATTTCATCTATGCTTGGAAACGTGCACTTGATCCAAAGACAGCAGCAGAATACGCGTACATTTTGCAGGACTTGAAAAATGCCAATAAAATTATGGCAGGCAAAGCTGAACTCGATGAACTCGGTGTCAAGAAAATCGATGATCAGACACTTGAAGTGCAACTCGAAGCTCCAGCACCTTACTTCCTTGGTTTGACGAGTTTTCCGACTTACTTACCATTAAAGCAATCATTCGTTGAAGATAAAGGCGATAAGTTCGCGACAAGTGTGGACACTATGGTCTTCAACGGACCTTTTGTCCTCGATAAGTGGCAAGCGAACGCGGGTTGGACATATAAGAAAAACCCGGATTATTGGGATAAAGCAAACGTCAAGATGGATCAGATTAACGTTAAAGTCGTTAAGGAAATCTCGACTGGCGTCAACCTCTTTGAAGCAAAAGAAGTCGACTTCGCACCGATTACATCTGAATTCGTCTCACAATATGAAAAATCAGAGGATTACAAGACACGTCCAGATGCTCGGATCAACTTCCTCCGCTTTAACCAAAAGAATAAAGCATTGAAAAACAAGAACATTCGAAAAGCGCTCGCACTTGGTTTTGAGAAACAAGGGATTACGGACGTCATCCTAAACGATGGATCAAAACCAGCAAACTTCATCGTTGCGAAAGACTTCACGTTCACACCCGATGGTGAGGATTTCCGAGTGAAATATCCGGATCTTCAAAGCTATGATGCTGATGCAGCGAAAAAAGCTTGGGATGCTGGTTTAAAAGAACTTGGTGTCAAAACAGTCGAACTCAGCATGCTCTCACGAGATGAGGATGCATTCAAGAAAGTTTCTGAATACTTAAAAGGTGATCTAGAGAAACATCTTCCTGGTTTGACGATCAATATCAAACAACAACCGTTCAAGAACTTCCTCGACCTCGAATCGAAGGGCGATTATGATATCTCTGCAGCTGGATGGGGACCTGACTATCAGGATCCAATGACGTTCCTCGATATGTGGTTGACAGGCGGAAGCTTCAACCGGATGGAATACTCGAACAAAAAATTCGATGATCTCATCAAAGGGGCAAAACAACAAGCAGATGAAGCGAAACGCTGGTCTGATATGCAAGAAGCTGAAAAAATCTTGCTAACCGATGACTACGCGATCGCGCCAATCTATCAAAAAGGTGAAGCGTACTTGCAACGAACAAATATTGATAAATTATACCGTCACCCATTCGGTGCCGATATGAGCTTTAAATGGATGGAAATCAAGTAAACGAGGACCTGACACACACATCGAATTCTTTAATCAACAAGTAGTGGACCTCGTCCGCTACTTGTTTTTGATTTCCTGAAGATATCTCTAAAAACAACAAAGACCCCTTCTGACGGAGCCATCGGGGGTCTTTACTGTGCGATTTGTTTATAAAAAGCGATTTCTTCATCTTGTCCTTCTTCCACTGCTCGGAAGAATTCAGCAAAATAGGCGTACAAAACGGTGCGTTCTTCATACGTCGGTCTGGCTTGACGAATAACGGAGAATGCAAGGTTTCGCAATTGACGTTTCGTTCGCCGATGTGTCGGAAGTGCATAAAATTGACGCGTGAATGAACGATAGACGTCCGCAATCAAGACTTCATGTCCTTCAAAATATGATTTATCCATAAATATAGTCCCCTTTCCACTTTAGTGATCCTATTCTTTTCTACGACTCTTTTAAATAAAGAGTTTCAAAGAAAGTGAGATTTCTCACAAATGATATAGACCTTACTATAACAAGCTTTCCAAAATGATTCAACATCCAAACTATTAAGTTTCATTAAGAATATTTAGAGCTTTTGTAAAGTATCTTTCTTTGATTTTAGATCATCTATTTCTAATAAAAAACGGTCTGAGTCCCGGAAAGAGACTCAGACTCGCGATGGACTTTAGTTTGCTTGTACTGAAATATGCTGGAAGTGTTTCACATCGAATAACCCACTGTCGGTCAACTTCAATTCCGGAATGACCGGTAAGCAAAGGAACGACATCGTCAAATAAGGATTAAAGGACCGATCCGCTTCTAATACATCAAGTGCATCGTTTAATGCTTCGAGTGTGTCCCCGACTTCTTGGAAAGGACGATTCGTCATCAGCCCAGCGATTTCAAGCGGTAACTCTGCAAGCACGTCTTGCCCATTAACAGCAATGACACCCCCACCCGCTTGAACAAGACGTTCTGCAGCAAGTCGCATCTCTTCGTCTGATGCCCCAACGATGACGAGATTATGTGAATCATGGGCAACGGTCGCAGCAATCGCTCCACGCTTCATCTTAAATCCTTTGACGATCCCAACTGCTGAGAACGATGTCCCGTGATGACGCTCAATGACAGCAATTTTTAAGAGATCCTCCTCTGGCACAGGAACGAAATGTCCTTCTTGAAGCGGAACGTCAAGAATCAAGTGCTCGGTGACGATGCTTTTCGGAATGACTCCGATGACATGCGCACGTGGTGATTCGAGTGGAAGGGCGAATACTTCTGGTGTGATCGGTTTTGTATTCAAGGTTCCACGTAATGACTCCGGCACATGAGCACGGCGAACGGGTCGAATCGTTTTCCCTGCTCGTGCGACACAATTCCCTTGAATATAAACCTCATCAATCACGACGTTATCGGCATTCGATAATAAGACGAAGTCCGCCCGGCGTCCTGGTACGATGGCTCCCCGATCGTCTAGACGATACGCGTTTGTCGCGTGCAACGATGCCATCGCATACGCTGTTTCGCGTTTAATCCCATGACGAATCGCATAGCGAATATTATAATCAATCGTACCTTCGCGTAATGTATCGTCCAAATGTTTATCATCCGTACAGAAGAGGAACCTGCTGGCATTACTCTCTGTCACGGCATCGAGTACTTCCTTCAAGTTACGGGCTGCTGACCCTTCCCGTATTTCGACATACAGACCACGACGTGCTCGTGCAATTGCATCTTCCTTACTGATGGATTCATGATCCGTCCGAATTCCAGCGACACCATAAATATTGATTTCGCGTGGTCCAAGTCCTGCAGCATGTCCATCGACAAGTTTCCCTGCGTCTTCAATCTGTTTGATTTTTTGTAACATGTCGCGATCGGCTCGTTCGACAGCCGGATAATCCATGACTTCCCCTAAACCATGGACACCCGGATGATTGACGAATGGCGCAAGTGCCGCAGCATCAAGTGATGCTCCCGCGTGTTCAAACGAAGTCGCCGGAACACAGCTCGGTAACATCATGCGCACGTCAAGGGCGAGACCTTCTGCATCGTCTAGCATGAAGGACAAACCTTCTGCGCCTTTGACGTTCGCAATCTCATGTGGATCCGCGATGATCGTCGTGACGCCTAGTGGTAAAATCGCCTGCTCATACTCACTTGGTGGTACCATCGATGATTCAATATGAACATGGGCATCAACAAAACTTGGAGCGATGAACAGACTCGTTCCCGGACGATTCTCGACTCCTTCATATCCCTCTCCGACAGCAGCGATATAACCTGAATCAATCGCTACATCTGCTGTATACGTCTCACGTGTCATGACATCGATGACTGAAATGTTCTGATAGACGACAGCTGCTTTCTCTTTTTTTGCAGCAATCGCAATCAATCGTTCACGTACTGTTTGTTCCATCCTGTCTCCTCCTGGTGTAAGCGTATTTTCACTATCTTACAATTAGTTTGGAAGCTGTTGCAATTTATTTTTTGTAACGTCAAGATGAAAGAGTATGGATTTAATGCCTGAGGGGGAAAAACGCATGAAATATCGTGTCGGTTCACTTATTCCAAACATCGATCCATCCGTTTATTTAGCGGATGGATCAAAGGTCATCGGAGAGGTCACGATCGGAAAAGACTCATCCGTCTGGTTCAATACGGTCATCCGGGGAGATGAAGGTCCGATCCAAATCGGAGAACGCGTCAACATTCAAGATGGTTCGATGATTCATCAGTATGAAGGGTTTCCGACTATCATTGAAGATGAAGTCACGATTGGTCATATGGCAATGATTCATGGAGGTATCATTCGAAAAGGAGCGTTGATCGGGATGTCGGCGACGATCCTTGATGAAGCTGAAATTGGAGAAGGTGCATTCGTTGCTGCGGGAAGTCTTGTGCCGCCAAAAATGAAGGTGCCTGCCGGTGCGATGGTCATGGGTGTTCCTGCAAAAATCGTCCGGGATATCAGTGACCATGATCGATTCATCATGGAACGAACAGTCCGAAAATACGTGAAACGAGGGCAGCAGTATGCTGACAGTTGTGAAGCCATTACAGAGGATTTGACAAGTTTGTGAGAACGTTTACAAAGTTCACGGGTTCTTAACACCTCCCCTCTTCCGTCTTTACAATTCTTTCGTACACTAGAGGTGCAAGAGATGAATCAAGACACAGAGAGGGGATTTTATATGATTCCAGTATATGGAGAACGTATTATGTCTGATTTATTTTCATCTACGAGTAACCCAAGCTATGGTTTGCCGACGTTACCTGAATTCGAAACAGATTGGTTGACAGTCGAGGTTCAAGTACGTATCGTTAAAGATGCCGAGCACCGCCTTGGAACATTAAACCGAGAGGAAGAACGTGTATGATTCAGCAACGCACTGTTCGCGCTTGGCTCGCTAGTCGCATCAAAAAATAATTTAATCACTTGATTACGTATTTTCCAAAACGATATAGCGCGTCAGCGCGCATACAAAAAGAGCCGAAGCGGATTCCCGCCTCGGCTCTATCTGTTTATTTAGAAATCAACCCTTCTTTAATCAAGAAATCGCGCGCGACTTTTTCAGGACGTTGTTTCTCAACATCTGCTTTGTAGTTCAGTTCTTGCATTTTTTCATCCGTGATTTTATCCTTCAATGTGTTGAGGACTTTTTTCAGCTCTGGATGTTCTTTAATGGTTTCTTGACGAACAAGTGGTACCGCATAGTATGGTGGGAAGAACTCTTTATCATCTTTGAGTACAGTCAAATCAAACTTCTTCAAAAGACCGTCTGTTGAAAAACTATCGATGACATTCGTTCGACCGTTCGTCAATGCTGTATAGCGAAGTCCTCCATCAACTGGTTGTACATCTTTGAACTTCATATCCGGATACTTCTTCTTTAGACCAAGATAACCATCTTCACGGTTCGCGAATTCAATCGTTGAACCGAGAATCAAGCGATCACTGACTTTTGACATGTCCGACACTGTCTTCAAGTCGTACTTCTTAATGTCTTCTTTTGTCATGGCAAGAGCATACGTATTGTTGAAGCCGATCGGATCTAGGACATCGACCTGACTTTTTTCGGGAATCATCTTCCCGACTTTTGCATAGACCGTTTTCGGATCCGTCTCGACCTCTTGCTTGAGCACGTCGATCAACAATGTCCCTGTGTATTCGACATATGCGTCAATTTCCCCTTTTTCAAGCGCCCCGTAAGCGACCTTCGTCCCTCCAAGATTTAATTGACGTTCGACTTGTAGATCCGTTTTATCTTCGATTAAATCCGCTAACATATTTCCGAGAATCAACTGTTCCGTAAAGTTCTTCGATCCGATGACGATCTTATCTTCCTTGAGGAAAGAATAAGCGACTGTACCACCAACCAATAGGAAGACGATGCTTGCGATCGCGATCTTGCGTCCCGCTGACATCGCTTTACGGCGTTTCCGTGCCTTGTTTTTAATTCGACCATCCGCGAGCGGAATACCGTTCGGTGCCACCGAATATTCAATCCGGCTGACGACAAAGTCGATGACAAGGGCTAAAATACCAGCTGGAATCGCTCCGGCGAGAATCTGGTTATTATCAACCGTTTGAATACCTGAAAAGACGAGGTAACCAAGACCACCGGCACCGATGAATGCTGAAATCGTCATTAAACCGACCGCTGTGACGGCTGAAATCCGAATCCCTGCCATCATGATCGGTAAGGCAAGCGGAATCTGGACCTTACTGAGGATTTGACGATCCGTCAAACCAATTCCTTTTGCTGCTTCAAGCGTATCTCCCGGAATACTCGATAGACCTGTGTACGTATTTTTGACGATCGGCAAGAGCGAATAGAGCACTACCATGATGATCGCTGGTGTCGATCCGATACCGATGAACGGAATTAAGAAACCGAGTAAGGCAAGACTCGGGACGGCTTGCACGACGCTCGTCAGCGCGAGGACCGGTTTTGCGAACTTTTGATAGCGCGTGATTAAAATCCCGATCGGAATCCCAAGGACGACGGCGATGACGACGGCAAAGACCGTCAGCTGTAAGTGCTCCAGTAATAAGTCACCGATTTGATCGGTATTATTTTTTACATAATCAAAGAAACCGTTCATTGGACTTCCTCCTCATGAATGAATTGCTCACTCAAGACGGAAAGTAAGCTACTACGTGTGATTAATCCTCTTAGTTTTCCTGTTGCATCTGTTACCGGCAGATAACCTGTCTCTTCCTGATTCATGACTTCAAGGACATCAAGTAACGAATCGTGTTCATTGACGCCAACGATCTCGCCCTCCATTACTTCTTCAATCCGTTGGCTCTTATCCGGGATCGTCTGGATGTTCTTTAACTTAATCAGCCCTTGTAAAACGCGGTCACGATCAGTGATCAATAGACTGTCGACTTTTCGCCCACGCATGATTTCAATTCCCTGTAGCAATGTACGTTTGCCACTGATTGAAACTGGATCCTCAATCATGATGTCTTCTGCCTTAATGAATTCTGGACTACTCCAAATTTTATTTTTTCCGATGAACGATTCGACATATTCATCTTTTGGATGACGCAGGATTTCTTCTGGAGTATCAAACTGAACGATCTCCCCATCACGCATGATACATATCCGATCCGCTAACTTGATCGCTTCATCCATATCATGAGTGACGAAAACAATCGTCTTTTTCACTTCCTCTTGTAAGTTGAAAAGCTCTTCCTGCAAATCATTACGAGTAACGGGATCGAGAGCACTGAACGGCTCATCCATCAGGATGACATCAGGATCATTCATCAGAGCACGCGCGAAACCTACACGTTGCTGCTGTCCACCACTGAGTTCGCTCGGATAACGATCAATAAATTGTCTCGGATCAAGCCCGACCATCGTTAATAGTTGTTCTGTCCGCTGATCCATCTCATCGTGATCTTTCCCCTCAAGTCCAGCAATCAATTGAATGTTTTCCCGGACCGTCATATGAGGGAACAGACCAGTTTGCTGAATAACATATCCCATATGGCGTCTTAATTCAATCGTATCCGTCTTCATGATATCCTTCCCATTGACCAAAATCGTACCTGAAGAAGGTTCGATCAATCGATTGATCATTTTAAGTGATGTCGTTTTCCCACAACCACTTGGTCCGATGAAAACAACGAGTTCACCCTTTTGAATCTCGAGCGATAAGCCTTTTAAGACGACATTTTCCTTAAACTGCTTGCCGACGTTTTTGAATTCGATCATTCCTTCTCACTCCTTTTTACTATTTCCATATATTATTGTTTCCCAAAAAGGTTACGGTTTAAACAAATTTCCATTAGATCAGTTTTATTTCTTTGAAAAAGGGGAAAATCTTAGTTCTTTTTTTAAAAATAAAGGGAATACCTAAATAAAGAGTACTGATAAAGCATGTTTTGATGAAGGAGGCCCTTAACGATGAACATCAAGAAACCCACCATCATGATGATCGGATTGCTTCTCTTAACCCCACTTTCAATTCCCTTACAGGTCGATGCAGCGAGTTCTACGTTTGTCACAAAAGGAACGACGACCAAAAAAGTCGTCGCATTGACATTTGATGACGGTTCAGATGGAACGAACATTGTCAAAATATTAAGTGTCTTAAAAAGTAATCAAGTGAAAGCTACTTTCTTTTTAACAGGCAGTGGTGCAAACAACCATCCTCAATCGATTAAAAACATCACAACCGCCTCTCCAACACATCAAATCGGCAATCACTCGTATTCACATCCGGATTTCACGACTTTATCAGCAAGCCAAATGACAAGTGAATTATCCCGGACGGAGTCGCTCATCCGATCCTTGACCGGAAAAACGACGAAACCGATTTTTCGGGCGCCGTTCGGTGCGAGTAACAGTAAGGTATTGAGTGTCGTCGGAGCGGCTGGTTATACGAAAACGATTCAATGGAATATCGATTCGACGGATTGGAAAGGAATCTCTTCAACAG
>NZ_DFQK01000031.1:0-31829 GCF_002377745.1 Exiguobacterium sp. UBA3491 | reverse complement strand
CCTCTTCAACAGCCATCTTGGATCGTGTGTTACCAAAAGTCGTTCCTGGATCAATCATCCTCATGCATACTGGGGCTGGTGCGAAAGGAACACCAACCGCCCTGCCGACGATGATTTCGAAATTAAAAGCAAAAGGCTATTCGTTCGTCACGATTTCAGAACTGTTGCGTTCTACGGTCCCAACCGGTACGACGTATACTGTCAAAGCGGGCGATACACTCTATTCGATTGCCCGTAAATACAATGTCTCGGTCTCTGCCCTCGCGAGTGCGAACAACATCACGAATTGGAGTCTACTCAATGTCGGTCAAGTCTTAAAAATCCCGACAACGACGTATACGGTTAAAGCGGGTGATACACTTTACTCGATTGCGACACGTTACGGCGTCACCGTCACAGCATTAATGCAGGCGAACGGCATCACAAATCCGAATCTCTTACTCGTTGGACAAGTCTTGAAAATCCCAAAATAAATAGACTGATCACAGCAAAAAAAACGATTCCTCTCTAGTCGCGAGAAGAATCGTCACATGTATGAAAAACCGGCGAAACGCCGGTTTTTTTGTCGTCAATCGCTTGACCCGTCACCTCTTATGACTCCGAACGGACCCCACTGATTCCAAGATCACACTGAACTAAGTCCGCATATGTTTGTCGACGGACGACTTCGCGGGATTCCCCGTCCTGAACGAAGACGAGTGCCGGACGTAAGAATTGATTGTAGTTGCTTGCCATCGAGAAGTTATACGCTCCCGTTCCAAATACAGCGAGGGTATCGCCACTCTTTGGCGTAACTAACTGCGCTTTTTCAGCGACGAGATCACCTGATTCACAAGCTGCTCCAACGACGGTCACTTCGGTCGTTTCGCCACTCATCCGGTTAGCGATGACGGTTTCATAAACCGCTCCGTAAAGTGCGGGACGAATGTTATCCGTCATTCCACCGTCCACCGAAAGATATGTCCGGACGCCTTCGATCTCTTTTATTGCTCCAACTGTATAAAGTGTCGTCCCTGCATTCGCAACGACCCAGCGTCCTGGTTCGATACCGATTCGCGGACGTTCGATGCCAAGTCGTGCCGTTTCCGTCTCAATGACATCCATGACGCGTGCGATCGTCGCTTCAAAATCAAGTGGCTGGTCGTCCTGCGTATAGGCAATTCCGAACCCACCTCCAACGTTGACTTCGCTGACTGTGAAATCATGTTGTACACGAATTGTTTCGACGAAGCCCATCATCGTCCGAGCCGTCTGTTCGAACAGCGACGGATCTTGGATTTGCGAACCGACATGACAATGGATGCCAAGTAACGATAGATGTTCTGATGCTAAAATTGCTTCGATTGCGTCCAAGTAATCTGACGCATGTGTCGAGAAACCGAATTTCGTATCGACACCACCTGTCTGAATTTTCGCATGCGCTCCACCGATGACTTGTGGCACGATCCGAATCAAGACATGAACCGTTCGACCAGCTTGTGCCGCAATCGCTTCCAGTTGTGCAATCTCTGCAAAGTGATCGATGACGATTCGTCCGACACCTTCTTCGACAGCATACTGAAGATCAGCCGTTGATTTATTCGAACCATGGAAATAAATTCGCTCTGCTGGAACGCCCGATTGACGGGCGATGAAGAGTTCCCCGCCCGTGACGACGTCAATTCCAAGACCATGACGCACGACTTGTTCATACACCGCACTGACAGTCAATGCTTTAGAAGCGAAGGAAGCATACGTATTCGGATACTTATCAAGGAAGTGTTCCCGGACGGTCGCCAGTCGATCCGTCAGCTCCCGTTCTGCCATCACGTACAACGGTGTTCCGTACTGTGCTGCAAGATCGGTCGCTGCGACACCATCGATGTGCAACGTGTTGTTTTCTTCTGTCAGGTATTGACTTCCATACATAATAAGTTCCTCCTTATAGATACTGATGCGTCAAACGCCAAGACCGGGCACACATCTGCTCTGAATTGTTCGCTGCTCCTGTCCGGGTGATATCGTCAATTTCAACGCCATCTCCATATAGCACAACTTCGTCTCCGGCTTCCACCGTTCCATCGACAGCGACGAACGTATGGCTCATGAATAGTTTATTGATAACTGGATAAGGCTTCCCTTTAATATGAACGGGTAGAACGGCCCGTCCACGGACAACACCGTCCCCATAGCCGACGGGCAAAATAGCGATCCGCATCGGTTCTGTACTCGTAAAATTCGTGCCATATCCCACGTGCTCACCTGGTCCGATTTCGCGAATTTCAACGACCTCCGTCGTCATCCGGAGCGATGGCACGAGCCAGTCCATCTTTTCGATCGGCGAATAGCCGAATAAGAAGATCCCGGGACGGACATAGTTACAAAACGCGAGACGCGGATCGTGTTTGACGATCGTTGCACTGTTTTCAGAGTGCATATACGTAAACGTATGGCGCTTTCGTAGTACATCGGCAATGGCGACGAAACGTTCGACTTGTCCATCGTGATCCGCATCCGGTTCATCGGCAAGTGGAAAGTGTGTATATAAACCCGTTAAAGCGAGCGAATCTGCTTGCGCAAGCGTAAGGACAGCTTCCGCTTCCTGAAGCGAACTGACACCAAAACGGTTCATCCCGACGTTGATCTTCAAATGTAACTCGACTCCCTGCAGCTGTTCATTGTGGAGAGCGAGCCATTCTAGCGATGAGACACCGAGTGCAATTCCGAAACGTCGTGCTGTTTCAAAATCCTCCGTCGGATTCATCACCAGTACATAACTGTCTGGAAAATTCGTTTTAATTTCAATGGCTTCATACAACTCTGCGACAGCAAAATGATGAACATCAGACGCCATCAGCGTCTCGACCATCTCGAGCATCCCTAAGTTGTATGCATTGTTCTTGACCACGGCAAAAATATGTTTACGTGACCGAGCGAAGACCGATGCGACGTTCTGTCGCACCGCCTTCCGATCGATCGTAACGAGTGTACGCGTCGTCATTCCGCAACAGCTGGAGTCACATACGTCAACCAATCCGCGTATTGCGGCAATTGACCTGTGACGGCTTGACGGTAAAGATCGAGCAATTCATCTGCGACGTTCCGTGTTCCGCCGTTGATGGAGATATGATCGATTTCGCCGACACTCGTGATTTCAGCAGCTGTTCCTGTTAAGAAGATCTCATCTGCGACATATAATTCATCGCGTCCGATGTGACGTTCGACGACAGGATAGCCTTGATCTTGTGCCAAACGGATAATGACTTGGCGTGTGATACCATCGAGTACTGAACAATCAAGTGATGGTGTATGAATCGTTCCGTTTTTAAGAAGGAAGAGGTTCGCGACACTCGCTTCACTGACATTTCCGTTCATGTCGAGTGCGATCGCTTCATCAAATCCATCACGGATCGCTTCACCTTTTAAGAGTTGTGAGTTCATATAGTTGGCAGCCGCTTTCGCTTGCATTGGCATCATCGTTGATGAGACGCGGCGATATGACGCGACTTTAGCACGGATGCCAGCGCCTTTATCGAAGTATTCCCCAAGCTCCCAGCAAGAGATGCCGACATGAACTGTCGTATCTTTCGCCATCAAGGCTTGCCATGGCGTACCGAGGAACACGAATGGACGGATATAACAAGATTCGAATCCGTTTTTCGCAACGAGATCAATCGTCGCCTGGACGAGTTCATCAACCGTATACGGAATCGTGACGTGGTAATAGGCGCAACTACGGAAAAGACGTTCGATATGTTCCTTCAATTGGAAAATCGCCGGTCCGTCCGGTGTCGCGTAGGCACGAATTCCTTCAAAGAATCCACTACCATAGTGAATCGCATGTGACATGACGCTCGTGTTCGCATCTTTCGGATCATGAAAGACTCCATCTAACCAAATTGCTTCTCCATACTGTGTATCCACTGCCATGTGTTTTCCTCCTCTTCGACGTCAATCAGAGTGAACGTAAATCATCCACCAATTGCGTCTTCTCTTCTGTTTTCGCATCTTTCTGTTTGATGACACGTGCAGGTGTTCCGGCAACGACGCTTCCAGCAGGTACGTCTTCTGTGACGACACTACCGGCAGCGACGACGGCATCTTTACCAACTTTGACGCCTTCAAGGATGACTGCATTCGCACCGATCAAGACACCGTCTTCAATGATGACAGGTGTTTTTGAAGGTGGTTCGAGGACACCCGCGACCACGGCACCTGCGCCGACATGAACGTTTTTCCCGATCGTCCCACGTGCACCGACGACAGCGTTCATATCAATCATTGTACCATCTCCGATCGATGCACCGATATTGATGATCGCACCCATCATGACGACCGCGTTATCACCGATGACGACATGATCACGAATCCATGAACCTGGTTCGATGCGCGCATTCAAGTGACGTGTATCAAGCATTGGTACCGCACTGTTGCGACGGTCATACTCCACGTGAACATCCGTGATGCGATCTGAATACTTTTCTAAGAAAGTAGCCGCAAGTCCTGCATCCGCGAAGAAAATCTTTGATTCATCTGATCCGAACGCTGTTGCACCTTCGATCGTCAAGCCCGCCAAATCGCCGTTGACGTAAAGTTTTACCGGTGTTTGTTTTTTAGCATCTTTAATGAATTTAGCAATTTCGTAAGCATCAGTGAGTAACATGTGAATCCTCCTGTGTGTAGAGCGTCTCTAATGTATAGAGTCCCGCTGTTTTTTGAATGAGTGCCTCAGCTGCTTTGATCGCACCAGAAGCAAATACTTTTTTCGATAATGCCGTATGTTTGATTTCAATCAATTCGTCGACACCTGCGAATAAGACTTCGTGTTCTCCGAAGATCGTACCGCCGCGCATCGCGTGCATCCCGATCTCGTTCGTCTCCCGCTTTTGCCGCGTTTGTGACCGGTCATATACCGGTGTGACGTCACGTGCCGTCTGAATCGTTTGCAATAACAACTCCGCCGTTCCGCTCGGGGCATCGACTTTTTGGTTGTGATGTTTCTCGAGCAATTCGATGTCATACGCTCCTGCTAGTGGCACAAGTGTCTTCAGCAGTTGCTGCACCATCGCAATACCATACGACATGTTATACGACTGGAAGATCGGAATTTCTTTTGCAGCGTCCTTGATCGATGCCAGTTCCGCCTCCGAAAAACCAGTCGTCGCGATGACGAGTGGTGTTTTTGTCGCCAACCCATATGCGAGCAGATCCGGTAGCAAACTCGGATGCGAGAAGTCGATGATCGCATCGACCGTTTCTGCCATCTCTGTTAGCTCGGCATATGAAGCGATCGTATCGGATGACTTCGTCCGGTCAACGATCGCTACGACACTTTGTGGTGCGAGTTCGACGACGTATTGTCCTGTCGCCCCATAACCGTGTAACGCGAATTTCATCGAACCACTCCTTTGTAAGCCCGCATCGTTTCGAGTAAGTGGACGTGTCCCGCTTCCGATTGACGCACGAGCGGCAAGCGCGGCGCACCGACAGCAAAACCGAGTTCTTCAAGCGATGCTTTAACTGGAATCGGATTGACATCACTGAACAAAGCACCGATGACCGGTAACAAGTCTGCCTGAATCCGGCGTGCCGTGACGAGATCTTGCGCGAGTAACGCCTCAGCAAGTGCTTGTGTCTCTGCTGGGTACGGGTTAGAGAGAACTGAAATAACACCCTGTGCCCCCCATGCCATATACGGCAGGATTTGATCATCATTTCCACAGAAGACCGCGAAGTCTTCCGGAATTGCCGCCATCAGTTCACCCATGAAGCTGACGTCTCCACTCGCTTCCTTAAACGCTTGGATGCGTGGATGACGTGCTAACGTCACTGCGGTTTCGACTGCGATCGCAACACCAGTCCGCGACGGAACGTTGTACAGCATGATCGGTAATTCGGTTGCATCAGCGACCGCCGTGAAGTGCGCGACGAGACCGGCTTGTGATGTTTTATTGTAGTACGGTGTGACGAGCATCGCTGCATCCGCACCGAGGCGTTCTGCGAGTAATGTCTTCTCGATTGTTACTGCCGTGTTGTTCGAACCCGTTCCGGCAATGACGGGTACTCGTCCTGCCGTGACTTGAACGGCAGTCGTCAATAGCTGTTCGAATTCCGTGTTTGTCAGTGTCGAACCTTCTCCTGTCGTTCCTCCGACGACAAGTGCCTGAATCCCCGCTGCGAGTTGTTGCTCGATCAAGCGTTCGAATACGTGTAAATCCAACTCGCCTGCTTCATTAAATGGTGTGACGAGCGCTGTACCTGCTCCTTTGAACATGAAGAACTCCTCCTTTTTTATGAATGAATCGACTGTTCGATTGCTTGGCGTGCGACTTGTACGGCGTTCGACGCGGCACCTTTTCGAATGTTGTCGGCTACACACCAGAGATGGAACGTGTTCGTGAGACTATCATCTTGTCGAATCCGACCGACGTAGACGTCGTCCGTCCCGCTTGCGTCAAGTGGCATCGGATAACGCGTATTCGCGACATCATCGGTGAGGACGACGCCCGGTGCGCCTTCCAGTGCTTCACGGATCGCTGCAACCGTCGTCGGTTGTGTAAACGTGACGTTGATTGCAACCGAGTGAGAGTTCGTGACTGGAACCCGGACACATGTCGCACTGACAGGCAATGCTGGAAGATTGAAGATTTTCCGTGTTTCATCAATCATCTTCTGCTCTTCTTTCGTATAACCGTTCTCAAGGAACACATCGATATGCGGCAAGATGTTATCGTGAATCGGATGCGGATAATTGACGGGTTCTTCTCCGCGTGCCCCGCGTGCCAGATCCTCGATTCCTTTTTGACCGGAACCGGATACGGCCTGATACGTCGTATAGTTGATCCGTTCGAATCCCAGTGACTGGAGCGGTGCTAAAGCGACGACGGATTGAATCGTCGAACAGTTCGGATTCGCAATTAAGCGGTCTGTCGCTTGAATTGCTTGCGGATTGACTTCTGGCACGACGAGTGGAATCGTCTCCTGCATCCGGAAGGCACTTGAATTATCAACGACGAGTGTTCCGTTTTCAGCTAGTAATGGGGCATATTGCTCACTGATCGTTCCGCCTGCTGCGAACAACGCGACATCGATCCCGTCTTCCGTGATGTTTGGCGTCAGCGCTTGGATCGTAATATCTTCTCCCTTGAACTGCACCGTGTTCCCTGCTGAACGAGCAGAAGCGTAAGCGGACAGGCGGCTGACCGGGAAGTCCAGTTCTGCGAGTACTTGTAACATTTTTTGACCGACGGCGCCGGTTGCTCCGATGACGGCTACATGATACATGCTGTTTTCCTCCTTATAACTCGAACGCGTTTGCAATCGCTGCAACCGTCCGTTCAATGTCTGCTTGTGCAATCGTGTACGAGATGCTGATTTCTGATGTCGTGACTTGATAGAACGGGATATTCTCCGCTCGGAAGATCGCGAACAACTTTGAGGCAACACCTGTTGCATCCCGCATCCCGATTCCGACGACAGATAACTTCGCGTGCTGATCGTGGCGGTCGACCTTGACTGTCGTGAAGCGATCCATGATGTCTTTCAATGCTTCATCGAGGAACTCTTCCTCGTCGAGTGGACAGGAGAACGATAGGAAGATGTCACTGTCAAACGTCGTTTGACTGATCATGTCGATGTTGACGTGGCGGTTCGATAAGAGTTCGAAGATATCGGCTACTGCTGCGTTCGTTTGCGGTACGTGTTTGATTGATACCGTCAAGACGTTCTTCGTCACACTGACACTCGTGACCGCTTTTTGTTCCATTGTTTCCGTCGCTTCCATGATCCATGTTCCCCTTTTCGATTCAAGTGTTTTCCCGACGAAGATGTGTACGCCGTATTTTTTTCCTAGTTCGACACTCCGCATTTCCATGACCTTCGACCCGAGGGCGCTCATCTCCATCATCTCATCATATGAGATGTGCGGAATCGGTTGAGCAGTGGCATGGATTCGTGGATCAGCCGTATAGACACCGTCGACATCCGTGTAGATTTCACACCGTTTATCAAGGACTGCCGCAAGGGCAACAGCCGTTGTATCCGATCCACCCCGTCCGAGCGTCGTCACATCACCGAGTTCGTTGACACCTTGGAATCCGGCGACGATGACAACATCGTACGTTTCGAGTTTTTGTCGTAATAGATCTCCATCGATCTGTTTGATCTTACTTTTCGTATGCACACCCATCGTGCTGATCCCTGCTTGCGCGCCCGTTTGCGATAACGCTTTGACGCCAAGTGAGTTGAGAGCGATGCTGAGTAATGAAATCGTCTGTTCTTCTCCGATGGCAAGCAGACGATCGAGTTCTCGCCGCTCAGGGCGATCCGTGATGGCTTGCGCCTGAGCGATCAAAGAATCTGTCATCTTGCCCATCGCCGAAACGACGACGACGAGTTTTTCACCTTCGGCTGCGCGACTCTTCAAATAATTCGCAATAGACTGAATCTGTTCGACAGTCGCAACCGAGCTTCCACCAAATTTAAGTACAGTTGTCACAATCCTATCTCCTTTGTCCCGATACAGAAAAAAACGACGGGCCGGTAGGAGCGTTCCTACGGCCCGTCGTTATCACGATCGGACAAACGAAGACAAAGTCATTCGTTCTTTTACGTAAGATAGCGCTCCGAAACATCGGTTTCGGCAGTACAACGGATCTTAACCGTTGTACCAGCAAATGAGAAGAAGCATCTTCTCGTTCACTTCGGCGGACTTCCCCTTTCACATCATTCAGCATGCTTGCCTTCAAGAATGATGCTACTCATGTCATCCGCGCCTCTATCTGTCGGTTGTTAGTTACAGTTATAGCAGACATCTTTTGTTAAATCCAGTTATTTGACTAATTTTTTTCAAAATCCGTCAAGTCGCAAGATGCTGCTTCGCGAGTTCGAGTTGCTTCGACACGGCAGCAAACCCTGTACCGCCGTAGCTTGTCCGGCGTGCCACTGCTTGAACCGGATCGAGGAGCGGATAAACGTCTTCTGTGATGTCTGGATGGAACCTTTGATACGTTTCGAGACTCAAGTCCTTCAGGAAACAACCGTTTTGCACACAGTAGAGGACGGCTTTCCCGACGATTTCGTGTGCTTCGCGGAATGGTATGCCTTTCGTCACAAGGTAGTCGGCGAGTTCCGTTGCATTCGAGAAGTCTTGCATTGTCGCCTTCTTGAGCGCTTCGGTCTTAAACGTCGCGGATTCAATCATTCCGGTGAAGATTTGAACGGACTTGAGAACGGTATCTGCTGTATCGAAGACTCCTTCCTTATCCTCTTGCATGTCTTTATTGTAAGCGAGTGGTAATGCCTTCATCGTCGTCAAGAAGCCCATCAGGTTGCCGTAGACGCGCCCCGTTTTTCCACGAATCAACTCAGCGAAATCAGGATTTTTCTTTTGTGGCATCATGCTCGAGCCTGTCGAGAAGGCATCGGATAACTCGATGAAGCTGAATTCTTGCGACGCCCAGATGATGATTTCCTCACAAAAACGCGAGAGATGCATCATGACGGTCGAGGCGATCCCGAGGTATTCGATGACGAAGTCGCGATCGGAGACAGCATCGAGACTGTTCGGATAAACCGACTCAAAACCGAGCAACTCGGCAGAACGGAAACGGTCGATCGGGAACGTGGTCCCCGCGAGCGCCCCCGCTCCGAGTGGTGATTTTCGGATCCGTTTTTGATTATCCGTCAATCGTTCGACATCGCGTTCGAACATCCAGAAATAAGCGAGCAAGTGATGCGCAAGCGAGATTGGTTGTGCCCGTTGCAAATGCGTATACCCCGGCATAACCGTCTCGATATGTTGCTCAGCTTGTTCCGTGATGACCGATTGGAGCTCGCGCAATGCCGTCGTCAACGCTTCGACATGCTGCTCCAGCCATAGATGTAAATCGGTTGCGACTTGATCGTTTCGGCTCCGTGCCGTATGCAGTTTCCCTGCAACTGGACCGATCTGTTCCGTCAACAAACGCTCAAGATTCATATGAATGTCTTCGTCCGCTAATGTGTAGGAATGGTCCTTTAACGTCGCTTCGAGTTGCTTTAATCCTTGCTGGATTTGTGTCCACTCATCTTGAGCGAGAATCCCTTGTTCAAATAACATCTGTGCATGTGCGAGACTGCCTTTCAAATCAACGCTTGCTAATTTTTGATCGAACGTGATTGATGCTCCGAAGGCTTCCGCTTGAGCGGAAGCACTTTCCGTAAAACGTCCACCCCAGAGTTTGGTCATTTCGTTACACCCGCCTGACGATGTACACTCGCATGCGTTGAAACGGCAAGACCGTGTAATTTGATGAAGCCTTTTGCTGCTTCATGATCGAATGCATCTTCTTTCGTGTACGTCGCAAGTTTCTCATCATAAAGCGAGACAGCCGACTGACGACCTGTGACAGTTGCATTTCCTTTGAACAGTTTAACGCGAACTTCTCCTGTGACGTCCTGTTGTGTCGCCGTCAAGAAAGCTTTCAAGCCTTTTGTCAATGGCGCATGGAAGAGACCGTTGTAGATCGTTTCTGCATATTGTTTGCTGAGTAATGGTTTGAAATGCGCGACGTCCTTCGTCAATGTAATCGTCTCGAGTGCAGCGTGAGCTTTGAGTAAAACAGTTGCGCCTGGGCACTCATAGACTTCCCGCGATTTGATACCGACGAGACGGTTCTCGACGTGGTCGATCCGTCCGACCCCATGTGCTCCAGCGATGATATTCAGTTCCGTAATCAGTTTCGCTAATGGATACGTCGTCCCGTTAATGGAAACTGGAACACCTGCTTCAAAGCCGATAATGACTTCTTCTGCCTGATCCGGAGCGTCTTCTGGTGCTACCGTCAACGCGAATGCGTCTTGTGGTGGTTCTGTCCATGGATTTTCTAGGACGCCACATTCATTACTCCGTCCCCAAAGGTTCATGTCGATCGAGTATGGGCTATCGAGGTTGATCGGGATCGGCACATTGTTTTCTTTCGCGTAGGCGATCTCTTCTTCCCGTGACCATTTCCATTCCCGAACCGGTGCGATGACTTCGAGTGACGGATCAAGTGCCGCGACCGAAACTTCGAACCGGACCTGGTCATTCCCTTTTCCGGTACATCCATGTGCGACCGCCGTTGCACCATATTCATGCGCGACTTCGACGAGTTTTTCTGCAATCAACGGACGCGAAAGCGCTGAGATCAACGGATAGGCATTTTCGTAATGAGCGCCATATTGAAGGGCTGGCAAGACAAAGTCTTGTGCGAATTCTTCTTTGACATCGAGAACGATTGATTCGATCGCACCGACGAGGAGTGCTTTTTCCTTGATGACGGATAAATCTTTTCCTTCTCCGACATCCATGCATAAGGCAATGACATCATAGTCCTTGCTCAACCATTTGATGGCTACCGATGTATCGAGTCCCCCAGAGTACGCTAAGATTAATTTTTGCTTTGACATGTATAATTCCCTCCTGGTTTTTAATTCATTTGTCTGTATAAAAATTCACTATGAATTATATATATACATAGAAAACAAAAAAAAGAAACCCTTTTTGCAGGATTTCTTTCAAAATAACTTACATTTTCTTCTCCATCGTCCGGTGTGGAATGCCCGCATCGTCGAATTCATCGGAGACGATCGTGTACCCAAGACCTTGATAAAACGGGATGGCTTGGACTTGTGCACCGAGTGTCAGCAGTTGTTTTCCTTCACGTCGCGCAATACGTTCCATCGCCTGCATCAACTCACCACCGTATCCTTTTCCTCGGGCTGTCGACAGCGTCGCCACACGTTCCACCTTCATCCGTTGGTCGTCATATGGACGTGTGCGACCCGTCGCAACCGGTCGACTCTGTTCATCGAGGACAAGCAGATGAATCGCTGTTTCATCATGTGTATCGTATTCAAGATGACGTGGTACGCCTTGTTCCTCGACGAAGACACGCTCCCGGATCATCCGAACGGCTTGTTGTTGTTCTGCTGTACGTACTTGAATGACTGTCATAACTGATATTCCTCCCGTAGTCGATCGACATATGCCATCGCATCATCCCGATTCGTAAATTGTGCTTGTGCCTGAACTGCACTTCCTCCACCTCGTCCATTGAATGCTTGGACATGCGCTTTGGCAAACTTCCCGAGATGCGGTTCACCTGGACTGCTCATCAGTAACTTGTTCACCGTCGCATTCCAGACGACGCCGACGCGTCCCGCTTCTTGAATCGCTTTCGCGAGTTGTTCGGAAACCTTGATCTCTTCCTCCAGATGTTCAAACATAAGAAGCCCTTCTTGTTGTTCCAAAGCGTGAGCGAGTGTAAGAGCGGCGAGTTGCCCTTGAGCTTGTTCGACCTGTTTCGTTAAGCGCTTCTGATCGTCCTGTACCGCTTGAATTGCTTCTGGAATTTGAACTGGTTTAACTGATAAAGCTTGCGCTGCTTCCCGCAAGGCATGACGTTCTGCCTGTAGAAGTTGATGTGCCCGTTCTTTTGCGACATAAGAAAGACGAATGTTCCCACGAATTCGTTCGACTCCAGTAAAAAGAATTAACTCGAGCTGTGCCGTCGAATCGAGATGCGTTCCACCACAAGCACTGTAGTCGAGTGTGCCGATTTGAACGACACGAATCCGTCCTTCGACTTGCGGTGTTTTTCGTAATGGTAAGCGTAGCGTTTCCGCCTCGTCATATTCAGTCGCCGTGATCGGCAATCCTTGTTCAATCACCTGTCGTAATCGTCGATCCAACTGCTCTTGTTGAACAGCTGTCCATTCAGGTGTCTCGATATCAAGCGTCGAGACCTCACTCCCTGTCCGAAAACTGAGTGTCTTGATATTTGATTCATCTTGTAGGATCGCAGAGATGACGTGTTGTGCCGTATGCTGCGCCGCATGATCGATTCGGACTGCGTCATCCACGATCCCGGTGACGTCACCTGTGAGCGGCGTCGCCAGTTGGTGCCAGACAATACCATCTTCGATTTGAACGTCAAGGACCGGTTGGTCGTTCAATGTTCCACAATCCGCTGGCTGTCCACCGCTCTCTGGATAGAAGTAGCTTTTCTCTAAAGCGACCCAATAACCATCTACTTGTTTTGTTGCGCGAATGGATGTCTGAAAGGTTCGGACATCGGATTCTATTTGTTCGGGGCGCATGCCTCGACCACCTTTCTCTGTCAGTTTCACTCTGTATTATGCCATATTTCATCCAGAATCGTTTGTCGGCTTGCCTTTTTCCTAGTACACTAGACGAAAGACTACCGATCGCGAAGGGACGAAATGCCGTGATTCAGCATATCAATAAAAATTCACCACTCCCCATCTACTATCAAATCGAAGCTGCCTTAAAACAACAAATCGAAAGCGGTGTTCTTCAACCTGGCGATCTGATTCCGTCCGAGCGCGAATTTGCGGAAGCGCATCAAATCAGCCGAATGACGGTCCGCCAAGCCATTTCAAACTTGGTCAACGCCGGTTACTTGATTCGTCAAAAAGGACGTGGAACATTCGTCGCGAACAAAAAAATCGTCATGCAACTTTCTGGATTGACGAGTTTCTCGGAAGAGATGGAGCACTTAGGCTTAGAACCGACGAGCGCGCTACTTTCCTATCAAATCATCGACGCCTCGATGACGATCGCGAATAAGCTCCGGATTCGCGAAGGGGCATCGGTATATGAACTGAAACGCTTACGTATTGCTGATGAGCAAGCGCTTGCTCTTGAGACCGTCTACATCCCGGAACAACTCCTACCCGGACTTGATCAAGACGTCGCGACCGCATCGCTCTATGCATTCGCTGAAGCGAGCGGATTGAACCTCGGACGTGCGAGTCAGACATTTGAATCACGTCTCGCGACGAAGGAGGAAGCGGGTCACCTTGGTTTGTCGACCGCTTCGCCCGTCCTATCCGTCGAGCAACTGACGTATCTTGCGACGGAACAACCGTTTGAATACGTTATCTCCGCTTACCGTGGAGACCGCTATACCTTCACCGTCGAAATGGAACGCCAACGCTGAAAAACCCCTCGAATCGCCGTGCTGAGACGGTGACTCGAGGGGTTTTTCGTATACAAATTACTGCGCAGGGACCGTTTCTGTCTCTGGTGCTTGTTCTGTCGTATCTTGTGCAGCGTCCGTCTCGTCTGTGATTGGCTTGACTTCTTGACCTTGCATCGCCTTCGCCAAGTTGCCTTTCACTTGTTCCAGTTGATTCGGATCGAGATGGTATTCCCATTTCCCGCTGACGCCGATATAGCCTTCTCCAGCGAGCTGATACTCCGTCGTATTACGTAGTGCTGCCGTGAAATCTGCTAAGCGTGTGTAATCATTCGGTCCTAAGTTTGTTTCGACGTTATCACCGACGGCATCCAAAATATCACGGTATGCACTGAGCGAACGGAAACTTGCCGCTTCTTTTGCGACCGCTTGAATGACTTGCATTTGTTTTTGTCCGCGACCGATGTCACCGAGCGGATCATCATGACGGTTCCGGACATAGGCGAGTGCCTGTTCCCCCGTCAAATGTTGCATCCCTTTATCGACGGTGATGGTACCTGCTTTACGTTTTGAATCTTGCTCCTTAAACGCATATCGCACATCGATATCCACACCATCTAATGCATCAATCAATTGCACGAATCCTTGGAAATTAACTTTGATGACGTGATCGATTTGAATGCCGAGTAGGTTTTCTGTCGTTTCACGTGCTAATTTAATGCCGTTGTAGGAATTCGATTTATCCATCGAACCGAAGTAAAGGGCATGCGTGATCTTATCTTGCTCAACACCTGTCTTGCCGTAAGGGATATCATACTTCGAATAATCGATGTTCACGAGTGAATCACGTGGAATACTCGTCAACACTAATTGCTCCGTCTTTTTGTTCAAAATTCCGACGATCATGACGTCTGAACGAGCTGGTTCATGACGTTCCTTGCTTTTTTTCGTTTCATCCGTTCCGAGAATCAAGAATGATTCAGACGGAACATCATCATATTTAGAGCTCACCTTTGAGCCAGGAATCTTAATCTGCGTCTTTGCCAATGTTTCTTGCGTTTTGATAAAAACAGCTCCAGCATAACCAGAACCGATGATTGTGACGAGCAGGACGAGTGCAGCGACGACTTTCATGAACATCTTGCCAGCACTTGGCTGTCTCTTTCGTGCGGATCGCGTTTCCATCATGTAAACCCTCATTTTCATGTAAATTTTCCGTAAAGTTCGCTAATCTCCATTATCCGGACATTTAATGAAATGTCAATTTACGTTTCGATTAAAGAAACCGCACAGAATAGTTGCATCTAAAATAATTTCCGGTATCGTGGCACTTTGCCTGATTAGCATGAATGCTACCAGCATGTCGTCTTTCGTGATTTCCTCGCCTATCTCGCCTTAAAATATAAAATCGCATGAGACCGGGCTTTATTCCCTTCTTTCAAGGACCACAAAAAGGTACAAAGCCAATTGACGGGGTGGCTCTGTACCTTGTAATTCATTCGTGTTTCTCCATCATGCTTTCATGAAATTCAAATAAGCAGCCCGCCCCGTACGTTTAGCGTCATCTGACAATAAAGAGGCGGCCTCTTCGTCGAGGATCACCATGACATCGGCATGGCGTTTGAGTACGGTCGCCGGACAATCCGTCGTCGCGACCCCTTCCATCATATCGCGGACGGCTTCTGCCTTTCGTTCGCTTGAAGCGACGAGAAGGATTTTTTTTGCTTCCATGATCGTACCGATTCCCATCGTGATCGCTTTCGTCGGTACTTCCTCCAATCGATCAAAGAAACGTTGATTCGCTTCTCGCGTCGATTCCGTCAATTCCGTCACGTGTGTCTTCGCATCGAACGGCGTACCAGGTTCATTGAAAGCGATGTGTCCATTCGCTCCGATTCCGAGCAATTGGATATCGATTCCTCGCTTGCGCACGAGCGCCTCGTATCGTTCACTTTCTTTAACCGGATCTTCCGTATTCCCGATTGGTACGAAAGACTCCTTGAAACGTACGTCATTAAACAAGTGTTCTTGCATGAACGTATGATAACTTTGTGGATGCGCCGGGCTGAGACCGACATATTCATCTAGATTGACCGTCGTCACATGTCTGCAGTCAAGCGAGTCCTTCCGCCATTCTTCATAGACGCCGACCGGTGAACTTCCCGTTGCCAGTCCTACCGTCAAACCTTCCGGGTGACGCTCAATTTCCTGTTTCAAAAATTGATAGGCCACCTGTGCTAATTCTTCTCCTTTTTCTACGATCATCCATTTCATGAGGTAGACTCCTTTCCGTTCGTGATCCGGTGTCGCGTACCACCATGAATCGTTTCTTGAATGTGTAGCGCTTCGTCGAGCAGGACGATGTCCGCATCCTTGCCGACCGAGAGGCTTCCCTTTTGAGTCAATTGAAGTTCTTTTGCCGCATTGACCGATGTCATGCGGACCGCTTCTTCGAGCGAACAGCCTGTATAGGCGATGATATTCCGTAAGGCGGCGTCCATCGTTAAGACACTTCCAGCTAAGCTACCGTTTTCAAGACGTGCCGCACCGTCTCGAACGAATACAGCCTGACCACCTAACTCATATTCACCATCAGCTAATCCTTTTGCACGCATCGCATCCGTGATGACGATCAGTCGATCTGCGCCTTTCATTCGGTAGGCGAAGTCGACCATTTCTGGCGCACTGTGAATCCCATCCGGAATGATCTCCGCATAGACGTCTGGTGTCAGGAGGCAATATCCGACCGTGCCTGGTTCTCGGTGATGAAGTGCCCGCATTTGATTGTAGAGGTGGGTACCATGCGTGACGTGACCGGCTTGGTTTTGGGCATACGTCGCGTCTGTATGTCCGGCTGACGGAATCGCACCCGTCAAGCGCACCGCTTCTTCGAACGCCCGTGCTCCCGGGCGTTCCGGAGCGTATGTGACGAGCTTGATCGTATTGCCAGCTGCTTCTTGCCATTTCAAGAACTGCTCGACATCCGGTTCGACGATATGTTCGTGAGGCTGTGCACCCGCATAATCCGGATTGATGAATGGTCCTTCAAGATGAACGCCGACGATCGTCGTGTCCTCTTCCTCAACGACTGTTCGCACCGTCTCGAGCGCTCGTGTGATGTCTGCCCAATCTTGGGTGATCGTCGTCGCTAAGAAGGACGTCACGCCTTCTTGTAACATCTGTCGGCTGAAATGATGCAACCTTTCGGCATCTCCATCCATGACATCGACATCATATCCCCCATGAATATGCACATCGATCATTCCCGGAATGAGTGATTGATGCTGCGCATCGATCGTCTCTTCTCCTGCGATTTCCTCGAATTTCGACATGGGTCCAATCGCCTCGATTGTTCGGTCAAAACGAATGAAGCCGTCTTCAATCGTCTGCTCCCCCGTGTAAATCCGGGCATTGATGATCACTGTCATCTGGCATCTTCCTTTCTCTATCCGTTCCATGACTTGCTTCCGTATCTAGTATAACGCGATTAATTCTAGTTGTATAGACCTTTGTACATTTAAACGAAATTATAAAAGGACGATCCCGTTTGTCCTTAGACAAAGGGTCGCCCTTTGTATACCCGTCGATTGTCGACTTCATGCGTCAGTCGATCATGGTAATAAAATCCGGTCTTTCTTTCGAGAAATCAGACGCGTTGCTTTTAAGATTGCCATCGGTAACGATTGACGCTTTCGGTAAGCAAGATATCGTCCTTCCCATTTTGGATCGTACTTTTCTTTGTATCGTCGTAGACCGGTGAAACTATACATGTAGCGAATATTATTGAAGACATCCGCTGCCACACGTTCTTGCCAGAAGGACGTCTCGTCCTCTCCGACGGACGAAAGCGGAGCCATTCCCATGTTGAACGTGTGGTAGCCTTCATCTTTCGCATACTTGAATAGTCGGATGAACATCGCATCCATGATTCCATTCGGTCCATCTGGTCGAAAACGCATCAAGTCAATCGATAGGACCCCTTCTTGGTAAGCAGGCATGAATGTCATGAACCCGATCAATCGTCCTTCCGCTTCACGCATGATGCCAATCGGCGCTCGATTTAAATAAGGTTCGTGGAAGTAACCGAGCGAAAAGCCTTTCTCGGACTTACCGCCTAACCATTCGTCGGAGACCTCTTGTAGTTCTGCTAATAGAGTTCCTGAAATAGGTGGCTCGACCACTTCGAACGTCATGCCCTCTCGTTCAAAGCGATTTTTAATCGACCGAAGTCCAGCTCGTTTTTTTCCTGATACAGTGAAAGATGGAATATCAACGATCGCTTCTTCACCAAGTTTGAAGAAGTTGAAGCCAAAATCATGATAGAGAGACATATTTTGCGCTTGAATTTGATAGATGTTCGGAATATATCCAAGATCTTCGACGCGACGCAAGAAAGACGCGATGACTTGTGAATGTTCCTTCGGATCTCCACTGGGGTCGCCAAGGACCATGATCCGATTGCCGGTCTGACTGAACTGGATGAATGAACGTCCTGTTTCGGAGAAGAAGAAACGTTTATCACCTAGAAACGCGAGATGGCTTAAATAATTCCCACCCTGCTCACGCAATACCGATTCGATCTTTTCAGCATCGAATCGCTCACCGAGAACCGGTTGATTGAATGTGTTGAATAAGCGGACGAAGACGAGAACATACACGAGCGCAAAGATAGAGGCACTCGCTGCAAACATGAAAATTTCGTGTGCTGGATACACTTTTGTTCCATCTGCTGATCCGAGCGTATAGAAGGCGTATCCAAAAAAGACGAATCCTCCAAGGTACAATAGACCAGCGAAGGCAACCCGGATGAAGCGTGTCGTCGTAATGAGCGTTCGTTCTCGGTGAAATGCTTTTCGCGACATCAGTAGTAAGACGAGGACGATGATGACGGCAAGGAAAGAAATCAAGTTAAAACCACGAAGTGCCATTCCAAGCAATGCGAAAAAAGATGCCCCGTACATCATATATAACGACCGTTTTGTTCGACGATACAGTGCTGTCGATAAGAGGACGAACAATAAGCCGCCCATCAAGAAGAAACTATTCGCGAGTAACAGCGCTTCATGCGGTAATTTCGATTCCAAATATTCATACTGCGTCGAGACAGGTGGTAAAATCGCCAGTCCCCAGATCGTGATTCCGGCAACGAGTGTGATCAACGCGAGTGTGAAATGACGAATTTTACTGAGGAATCGCAGTTGTAAGCGCCAAATGACGCCCCCGACCTCCATCGATGGACCAACGATCGGTTTGTCTTCGATCATCTTGACGACCGGACCGCTGAACTCCCGAGCTGAGAAAATGACACCGATCAGGAACGGAATCAAGTAGTAGACAAGACGATAGATCAATAATCCTGTCAAGACGATGCCTTCCTCGACACCCGCGCGCTGCATGCCGATCAAAAACACTAAGTCAAACGAACCAAACCCACCCGGTACCATCGAGATCAAACCGGCTGTCGCAGCGATAATGAAAACACCGATGACTTTTGAGAAACTGACATCCGTTCCGAGCGCCGCGAGGATCAGATAGACGACAACGCCAGCACTGAACCATTCTGCGAGTGAGACGAGTGAATATAACGCAATCGATTTCGGATGGATGCTACTATTGCCTCGTCGAAACGAGAACAGCAGATAGAGTGGAAAGAAGAATGCGACACCAATGATGACGGGCCACAGCCATTTTTTTAAATCGAGCACTTCAAACGCCGGAAAAACGTGTAGAAGCGATAAGGCAGATAAGATGGACAATCCACTGATCAACGTCGGTGCCATCCAGCCGATCGCCTTCAACAAACGACCGCCTTCAACGAATGGTCGATAAAGAGCGGAGCGGATCGCCATCCCAGCGAGACCGCCGAATCCGATGATGCCGTTAAAGGAGTTCGCAATCCAAGATGCTCGGAAAATTAGTCCGATCGGTGCTTTCGCCTCCAATGAACGTAATAAGAAGAAGTCATAAAAGAACATCGTCGAGACTGCCGCAAGACCTGCGAGAATCAACAGGATGAACTGCCAAGATGGGACTTGACGAATCGCTTGAATCGATTCCTGTAGCGACAAACTACGCAATTCGTTTTGTCCTTGATAAAAAATGAATCCGATCAAGACGATCGGCAAGATGATCTTCGCAATCGTCATGATGCGTTGTTTTGAAAATTTCAAGCTGCCAGCCTCCTTGATTTACGGATTAAATGCATAAGACGAACAAGTAGTAGCGTTGCTCCGACCGCAAGACCGATGATCAATCCCCACCAGTAACCATCTGGTCCGAGCGTCGTATAGCGTTCGAGATAAAAACCTAATGGTAGTCCAATGATCCAGTAGGCAGCAATCGTCAACAAGAAGGTGACGTTGACATCCTTGAATCCACGTAATGCACCTTGCGTCGGTGCAGCAACGGCATCCGACAGTTGAAAGAAAATCGCTAAAATCATGAAGTGTGCGGCTGCTTCGATGACTTGAGGATCACGACTATATAAAGCGGCAAGTTCTTCATTCTTTAAGTACAACAAGATTCCGGAGAACAAGGAGACGGCAACACACATCGTCAATCCAATGACGACGTACTGGACAGCGTCTTTGATTCGTTTGGCACCGACCTCAAAACCGACTGTGATCGTCAAAGCGGACGCAGCAGATAATGGGATCATATAGACAAACGAAGCGAAGTTGATGGCCGCTTGATAGGCACCGATGATGACATCGCCGTACGCTCCGAGCAGCAACGTGACCGCCGAGAAAATACTGACTTCAGAAAAAATCGCTAGACCAATCGGAGCACCGAGTAGAATCAATTCCTTGATTCGCTTCATATCTGGACGGTAAAAGCGCCGCAGAATCCCAAGGCGTTGAAATAATTCTCCTTTGAAGACGACAGCGATGATCGCTAGACAGAGAATCCAGTACGTGATGGCAGTCGCAACTCCCGCGCCCACTCCACCAAGTTCCGGAAAACCGAAGCTTCCGAAGATGAATAGATAATTGAAAAGGACGTTAATGGGTAAAGAGATTAGTAGTAAGACCATCGTGATATTTGATTTACCTAATGAATCGACGAGTGTTCGTAAAACGAAGAAAACGAACATCGGTACGATCCCGAGTGCTAACATCACGAGATAATTTCGCGCGACTTCACGCGCCTCTGCTGATAACTCCATCCGTTCGAGAATCGGATTGACAGCAATAAGTCCGATGACTACGGTCAATCCAATGATCACGACAGCAACGTACAACGCCTGCATGACGATCCGTTTGACTTCCCGCTCGCGTTTCGCTCCCATCGCTTGGGAAACAAGCGGTGCGACGGCAAGTAGAATACCGGTCAGTCCTGTGTAGACGGGTGCCCAGAGACTTGCTCCGACACCGACTCCTGCTAAATCAGCAGAACCATATCGACCGGCCATGACCGTATCGAAAAAACTAATTAAGTAAAACGCGACTTGCGTTACGAGGATGGGAAAGAAAATTTTCATGAATTGCTTCATCTTTCCTGAGAACGTAACTGTTTCTAACATGTTTCCACCACATTTCAGGAGGAGTCCTCCTTAATTTTAAAACCTAGCACTCTTGAACTCTTACGAAAATAATCCGAGGAGGGATTCATCTCATGAACCATCGTGATACTGAAAAGCTGACTTTTGAACTACTCGAGACCTGGTCTACCTTCAATCATTATGCCAAAGAATCACAAACGTTTGAAAATCCGGAAGATATCCATCAAGCCCGGATTCGCTTGCGGAAACTGATCACGTTCGCTCGATTGGTCGAGTTGACGGAAGAACCCGTCTATTTGATTTGGAAGCGTCTGATGCACGCCTTCGGTGAAGTGCGCGATCTCGACGTACAGCTCGAAGCGACTTCAAAAAAAACAGAAATCGACCAATTGTTCGCAAACCATGTGGCCTTACAACTCCAAGGAAAACGTTCGACCTTGATTGAGACGATGCATCTCTTGATCTCAAATGAACTGGATCGATCCGTCCGTCGATTTTTAGCGAGTCCGATGACAAAACGCCTCAAGCGGATGTCAGAAAAAGAACTGATTCATGCCGCGGAGAAACGCTATGAGAAAAAACGTGAACAATTTGAAAAAGTACAACGAAAGGATAGTCCAAAACGTATCGAACGGATGCATGAGTTGCGTCTTGCGACGAAAGCGTACCGCTATACGGTCGAGTACTTGCGTCCCTATACGAATCAACCAAAGTCCGCTGTCGATCGTCTAAAAACAACCCAGACGCAACTCGGACATATCAATGACACGTATCAGCGACTGGAAAGATGGCGGTCATTCGAGGTTCCGACTGCTTATCAAGCAGAGCGCTTGCATCAGATCAAACGCTTAGAGGATGAACTGCGTAACGCACTCGATCAAGTCGAGATCGCTCACGGGTGACGTTGAACGAGTAGTTCAAGCATCTTTGTTCCTGCAATCGAATTGCCTTTCGCGTCAAGGGAAGGACCAAACACACCGATTCCGAGATCGGCCATATCGAAATCACTTCTACCACAGGCAACGACCGCACCGGAGACACCACTTTTTCCGGGAAGTCCGACTTGGACAGAAAATTCTCCAGATGCATCATACATGCCACATGTCGTCATGATGGCCCGGATGATTCGTGCGTTACGACGCGAGATGACTTGACGTCCGGATGGTGTTTTTCCAGATGTACTTAAAATTTTCCCCATCATGGCAAGTCCTTTACAGTTCGTCAAAATCGCACATTGTTTCGTGTAGACGTCGATGATCTCTTCAACGTTGCCTTCGATGACGCCGTGATAGCGCATGAAGTAGAGCAACGCTCGGTTCAAATCTGTCGTTTCGAATTCTGATTCAGCGACATCTGCGTCATATTTTACCATTTCTACTTTAATATCCAATAGTTTTGCGATGAATTGACGCAATTGCAGTAATTTATCCGCAGCATCCGTTCCCGGCAACATGCTAGTCACTGCTAGTGCTCCTGCATTGATCATTGGATTGAGCGGTTTTGTCGGAATCGTCTCTTCAAGTTTCGCAATCGAATTGAACGCATCACCCGTCGGTTCCATCCCAACTTTCGAAAAGACATAATCTTCTCCGAATGTCTCGAGGACGAATGCCAGTGTAATGATCTTCGACACACTCTGTAATGTAAACATCGTGTCCGCATCACCTGCCGAAACGAACGTCCCGTCGGCATTACAGACAGCGATACCAAGTTGGACCGGATCAACTTTCGCAAGCTCTGGGATGTAACTTGCGACTTGTCCAAGCACCGTATACGGACGACACTCCTCAATCAACTCCTCGAGTTGGGCTTGTGTAACATTCATGGCGTTCCCTCTTTCTCTTTTTTTTCTAGCTTATCACGCATCTGGTGGATGCGGATATGGTTCTTCCGTAAACGCTAAAAGGAGTCGACTCGTTTCAGCCGAGTCGACTCCTTTTTCTAGCATCTGCTTTATCCGTTTACGACTAGTTCACCGTCTGCTACATCGATCGCAATCTGGGAACCATCTTGAATCGCCCCACTGATCAAAGCACGGGCAAGCTTCGTCTCAATCGTCCGTTGCATATAACGGTTGATTGGACGCGCACCGTATTGCGGTTCGAATGCTTCTTCAAAGATCAGCGTCTTCGCAGCATCCGTGACATTAATCGTAATGCCGCGTCCAGACAAGCGAGAAGTCATCTTCTCGACCGCTTTGTCGATGATTCGTTCAATCTCTGTCCGGTGGAGTGGATGGAACAAAATCGTATCATCAATCCGGTTTAAAAATTCCGGTCGGAAGTGACGCTTCAGTTCTTGGCGAACGGCTTCTTCTTCCGCCGCATCGATGACACCATCTTTTGCTGCTTCAAGCAAGATGGGCGCACCGATGTTTGATGTCATGATGACGATCGTGTTCTTGAAGTCGACGACACGTCCTTGCGCATCTGTTAACCGACCATCGTCGAGCAACTGAAGCAAGATATTGAAGACATCCCCGTGCGCTTTTTCGATCTCATCGAATAGAAGAACCGAATACGGGCTCCGTCGGACGGCTTCCGTCAATTGACCGCCTTCTTCATAACCAACGTATCCTGGAGGCGCACCGACGAGACGGGAGACATTGTGTTTTTCCATATACTCCGACATATCGATGCGAACGATATGATCTTCACTATCAAACATCGCTGCCGCCAAGGCTTTTGCAAGTTCTGTCTTCCCGACTCCTGTCGGACCGAGGAACAAGAACGAGCCGATCGGACGATTCGGATCCTTGATACCTGCTCGCGCTCGAATGACAGCATCCGCGACGAGACGGACCGCTTCGTCTTGACCGAAGACACGCTCATGAAGCGTATCCTCGAGATAGAGTAGCTTTTCCCGTTCGCCCTGCGCGAGCCGCGTCACTGGAATGCCGGTCCATTTCGAGACGATGTCGGAGATCTCTTCTTCCGTCACCGCTTCCCGAACCAGTTCGTGGGAGACGTGTTCAGATGATTCTTCCGCGACTTTCAGACGCGCTTCAAGGTCTGGAATTTGACCGTACTTGATTTCCGATGCCCGGTTTAAGTCATAGCGCCCCTCGGCTTCTTGTAACGCCAGTTTCGCTTTCTCAAGATCCGCGCGTAACTGTTGGACACTTTGCGAACTTTCTTTTTCCCGTTCCCATCTTGTCCGAAGCGCACTCTCATCTTCTCGGGCAGAACTGAGTTCTTGCTGTAAGACGGCAAGCCGTTTCCGGGATGCTTCATCCGTCTCTTTCTTTAATGCTGCTTCCTCGATCTCGAGCTGCATGACCCGACGGACGAGGGAATCGAGTTCAGCCGGCATCGACTCCATATCCGTCCGAATCATCGCACATGCTTCATCGACGAGATCAATCGCTTTATCCGGCATGAACCGATCCGTAATATACCGATCGGATAACATCGCCGCCGCGACGAGTGCATTGTCATGAATTCGCACACCATGGTGAATCTCGAACCGTTCCTTTAATCCACGCAGAATGGAGATCGTATCCTCGACATCCGGTTCCGCGACGAGGACTTGTTGGAAGCGACGTTCGAGCGCTGGATCCTTTTCGATATACTTTCGGTACTCGTCAAGCGTCGTCGCACCGATACAGTGCAATTCTCCTCGCGCAAGCATCGGCTTGAGCATGTTTCCGGCATCCATTGCGCCGTCCGTCTTTCCGGCACCAACGATCGTATGCAGCTCATCGATGAATAAGAGAATCTGTCCTTCGGCTTCCTTGACTTCATTCAAGACCGCCTGCAGGCGCTCTTCGAACTCACCACGGTATTTTGCACCAGCGACGAGCGCACTCATGTCTAAACTGAACAACTGCTTGTTTTTGAGACTCTCGGGTACATCTCCTCGGACGATCCGTTGCGCGAGTCCTTCAACGATTGCCGTTTTCCCGACACCAGGTTCTCCGATTAAGACGGGATTATTTTTAGTCTTCCGACTTAAAATCCGGATGACACGTCGAATTTCATCGTCACGACCGATGACTGGATCCGTTTTCCCGGACCGGAAGTCCGCTACGAGATCGCGTCCATATTTTTTCAGCACATCAAACGTCTCTTCGGGATTTTTCGTCGTGACCTTGCGATTGCCTCGCATACTGACGATCGCTTCCCGAAGTGTCTCTTCCGTAATGCCTTGACGACGTAAATATTGAGCTGCTGGACTTGATTGTTTGATCAGGGCTAATAATAAGTGCTCAACGGAGACGTAGTCATCCTGCATGAGTCGCGCTTCCGTTTCTGCTTCCGTCAACACGTTCAGCAACGAGCCCCCGATCCGTGGCGTCGTCGCCTGGGACAGAGCCGGAAGCTTACCAATCGCTTCGTCAATCGCTGCATTCAATGTCTCAATCCGTTGATTCAACTTTTTAAAAATGACCCGTGCAATTCCCTCTTCTTGAGCAAGTAAGGCAAGTAACAAATGCCACTCTGTGATTTCACTATGACGACGTTGTTTCGCAATCGCTTGGGCAGAGACGATTCCCTCATGTGCCCGATCCGTTAAACGTTCAAAATCCATCCTTGATCACTCCTTCACTGCAAGTTGACGTTCCCACTCTTCATAAAAGGCGCGGTCCATCTCAGGTAACTTGACTTCGAGTTGGACGAGTAATGCCCCACGATGACCATTCGCTTGACTCAGACCACGATTTGGAATCCGAAGTCGTGCTCCTGGTTTTGTGCCCGGTTTGACTTTCAGTTTAATTCGTTTTCCTTCAAGTGTATCTGCGACGACTTCTCCTCCAAGTACAAGTGTCGTCGGATGAACGCGGACGGTCGAGATGACGTCTTGGTCGACCCGTCGGAACTGATCGTCATCCTTCAGGTGAATCGTCACGTAAACATCTCCCGCGACACCTTGTCGGTTACGCATCGAACTTTTTCCACGTAAGCGGACTTTTTTGCCGTCATAGACATCTTTCGGTAGCGTCAACTGAATCGAACCGGTCGCAAGACGCACCGTGACTTTTTCATTCGTACTGAGATGACTGAGTGGAACCGTCAATTCAAGCTCTTCATCGGTCGACACTTCTTCCTGACTAAAGAACGAACCGAACATGTCCTCAAATCCGAACGATTGTCCAGGTCGTGTCCGTCCACCACCTCCGAACTGTCGGAACAGATCTTCATAATCTCCAGCGCCCCCAGCTCCAGCACCTGCCATCCGGTCGAAGTTACTGCCGTATCGATCGTACTGTGCTCGTTTCTCCTCATCCCCAAGCACATCGAAAGCTTCTTGGATATCCTTGAAGCGCTGGTCTGCACTCGCCTCCTTGTTGACGTCTGGGTGATATTGCTTCGCCAGTTTGCGGTACGCGCGCTTAATATCTTGATTCGATGCATCCTTTGCGACACCGAGTGTTTGATAATAGTCTTTTGCCATTCGAGTTCACTTCCTTTTCCTATACTTCATTACCTTAATTATAAAAGTCACATCTTAATTGGTCAAATATAGTCAAACTTTTTTCTGACATTCTGTTCTCTTTTCACTTTACGTCCTTGCGACAAACAAGTTTCACCGGCTGAACCATGTTATACTGATAGCCAAACAGGAAATGAACGATGGGAGGATCTACAGATGGACGGTAAAACACGTAAAAATATCACACCTGGTCTTAAAGTCAGCATCGTGTTGAAACAAGATCAACGAACAGGTAAACGAACAGAAGGAATCGTTAAAGACCTTCTCACGAAATCACCGCAGCATCCGCACGGGATCAAAGTGCGCTTAGAAGACGGACAAGTTGGTCGTGTTCAAGAAATTTTAAGTTAAAAAGACAATAATCGCTCGCCCTGATTCCTTTTCGGAGTCAAGACGAGCGATTTTTTCATACTTCAGCAGTTTGTTCTAAATACCGCCACGTTGCTTCGACCAGAATACGCGCTGCGTCAAGCATCGCTGGCTCTTTAAAATCAAACTGGGGATGATGATGCGGTGGATACGAAGCGTCCCCGGCTCCCGTAAAGAAGAACGCACCGGGTACGTGTTGCAGATAATACGCGAAGTCCTCCCCGCCCATCGTCGGTTCGATTTCAAATACATGCTTGTCTCCTAAGATTTCTCGTGTGACGGATTCGATCAATACGGTGGGTACCGTATGGTTGACGACAGCTGGATACCCTTTTTCGTATGTAAATTGATACGTCGCTCCGACCGCCTGACAGATTCCTTTGATCGTCTGCTCCATCCGCTCAATGATTTCGTCCGCTGTCGCTTCATTAAACGTTCGGACCGTTCCTGTCAACATCGCTTGATCTGCAATGACATTAAACGTATTCCCAGCATGTAATGTTCCAACGGTCACGACTGCCGGCTCCAGTGGATTGAGTTGACGACTGACGATCGATTGTAATTCCTTAACGATCGTTGCCCCGAGTAAGACAGCATCAATCGTCTCATGTGGTTTCGCACCGTGTCCGCCTTTTCCATATAAGGTCAGTTCGAACTTATCAGCCGCCGCCATGATCGGACCAGTCCGAACACCGACGTGTCCTAAATCGATCGTTGACCAAAGATGCGTTCCAAAGATGACATCGACCCCTTCGAGACAACCGTCCGCAATCATATCGCGTGCACCGCCCGGAACGACTTCTTCCGCATGTTGATGAATCAAGACGACGTTCCCCGGTAATGATTCTCGCTGTTGCATGAGCGTCTCTGCGACAGCAAGTAACGTCGCCGTATGACCATCGTGACCGCATGCATGCATCACACCCGGAACCGTCGACCGATACGCGACCTCTTTAGCGTCAGCAATCGGTAAGGCATCAAAGTCGGCGCGTAACGCGACGGTCTTTCCCGGTTTTCCTCCACGAATATACCCGACGACACCACGTCCGCCGACCTCCGTCCTGACTTCGATTCCGAGCGCTTTTAAATGTCGCGCGATATAACGCGGGGTCTCGACTTCGTGAAACGACAACTCTGGGTGCTGATGTAAATAGCGACGGCGCTCGACCATTTCTGGATACAACGCGTCTAGTCCGGCAGTTCGTTCTGACATATATGTATCCCCCTTATTTCTTTTGATGCAGTGTCTTAACGCTTTCTCGCGTGTATTGGAGACGTTCGAGCGTGTCTTCATAATGTCCCGCAGCATACGATAAGAACAAGACATCGATCGCAAATAGTTGGGCGAGACGCGAACTGAGCGCTGCACTACGAAGCGGCGCTTCCGGTGCGCGTGATGTCCAAAGCGCGATATCCGCTAGTTGGCTGATCCGGTTGTCCCCGAAACGCGTCAGACTGATAACCTTTAGCCCTTGGATTTTCGCCAAACGGATCAACTCGACGACTTCTTCTGTCTCACCACTGTAGGAAATCGCAAAGAAGACATCTTCTTTACGTGCATTCGCTAAGATCGTCGCAAGTAGATGCTGGTCCGTTTCTTGAATCGCTAGTTTCCCGACACGCGTCCATTTTTGAGCAGCGTCTTCGGCTACGACATGCGATGCCCCAATCCCGTAAAAATAAATCGCGCGTGCCTGATCAATCACACTAATCGCATCCGCAATCCGTTCATCATTCAACTGCTTCGCAGTATCCTGTAACGCTTGAATGCTGTTACTAAGCGTTTTTTCAATCAAGTCGACAGGACGTTCATCCTTTTCGATATCATGATATCCTTTTAAATCCGTGCGTGCCGTATCAGCCGAAATCCGCATCCGCAGCTCTGGATATCCCTTTAGTCCGAGTGCACGGCAAAAGCGAACGACTGCAGCAGCACTTGTATCCGACTCCTCTGCGAGTTGGTGGATCGTCATGCGCGCAATTTGGTTCATATGCGTCAAGACGTAGTCTGCGACTTTTCGTGAGGACGATGGTAGTTCTTCTCGAACTGCTCCGATTTGTGAATAGATACCGCCATTCATCTAGATCTCTCCTTTATCATCTTCTTTAAAAGAACTGGCGATTCATCGCGCCGTCCCCGTTTATAGAACTGTTCTTCTTCCATTATGCTCTCTCCTACTGACTTTCGTAAATCTAAAAAATGGGAAAGTGAAACAAAATATCATTCTTCTTCCATACCCTTCCTTTCATACTCATATACTTCTATCTTCAAGCGTTCGTCATACAAAAAAGCGACATTCCGTTAAATAAGGAATGTCGCTTTATAAAGTAAATGGAGAAATCAACGAATCTTGACGATTGGTTTTTTTGTATCCGGATCGAGGAATAGCATCGCTTCCGTATCACCGTTCAAGTTCGTCACAGTGATCGTCGTCGGAATGTTTCGATTATATTCCCAGCGATTCTCAAGCAGGTACGTCACGTACTGAACGAATGCGACGAGTTCTGCTTTTCCGTAAAATTGAACGGGAATCTTCATTTCAAGCTTTTTAAGTTCATCTTCTTGATAGAAGCCTTCCCCCATCATACCGGTGTAGTTCGGGAAGTAGTCTTCTAGACGGTCTTTGAATAAATCAAATTTCGCCGCATCATCACGAACATCATTCGTTGCACGTGCTGACGGGTAGTAGTAATAGCGTTCATTGTAGTTCTTCCAATCATTCGCGCTGATTTGATTCCCGCGACCGATGAATGCAGACGAGAGATAATGACCGGAAACCGGTGAACCTTCTTTTTCCTGGAGGTAGAGGGCGACGTGAATCGGTGTCGTCTTCATACCCTGCGTCTTACGCATTTTCTTGACTAAATCGTTTGCCATCCGCTTCCCTTCAGCAACGACTTTCTTTTCATCAAGTTTAACGGTATAGGTCGGTCCATAGTTTTCATCTTGGAAAACATACTCACTATTTAAGACGAGAGCGATTGATGTACCACCGAGTTCAAGCTTCTTATCTTCTTCAAGCATGTAGTCTTGCTCTAAGATATGCGATAGAATCATAGGTGACTTTTGATTTTTTTCTTTATATGACTTACCTGACGTGTAGGCTGGGTTCAGACCTTCAGGATCGCTGACGCCATCGCCTGCTTTTCCTTTTCGCAACAACCATTTCGCGATTTGGTCGGCTTCGAGTAACTGACCTTCTTGGTAATAGTATTTTTCCGGATCAAAAAACTGTGTCGAATGACGCATTAAACCCGTTTCGATTTCATCGAGCTCAAGACGTGAACTGACACGTTTTTGTGTCATTCCACGTGCGACGCTTGGACGAAACGGTAAGACCGTCCGGTAGTACGAATCCGTCGTATCAATGGCTGGACTGACGACGGCTTGGACTTCCTTACCTTGTTCACTTTCAGTAATGACTTCTTTTGTATCGCTACTTGGCGAAAGGTCGAACGAACAAGCACCTAAAAATAACGTGCTCGATAACGTCAACGCTACTGCTGTTTTATAGTTCATCTCTATTTGCACCCCATGTTTTTAAATCGTTCTCTTTATCATAACAGAATCGTTTTCCATCGGGGAAGGACAAGTTTTCCCCTGTTTTTCAAAAAAGATGATGCGCCCTCACGCATCCGAAAGGACTTTTTATCATGACACGCCGTAAATTCATCGGTCTGCTTTTTTTACTGGCAGGCATCGCACTCATCGCTTGGCCCTTCGTCAGTGATTATCAGCGCGAACAAGAAGCTGAACATTTAAAGAAACAATGGACCAACAGTCTAAAAATCGTCGATGCAAAAGAAACCAAACAACCACTTGCAAAATCAGGTGTCGGATTACTCTCGATACCACGCATTGATTTCGAACAAGTCATCTTAGAGGGGTCGACGACATCGGTCCTCGACCGTAGTATCGGTCATATTCCGAAAACCGGATCGCCTGGAAAAGGCAATTATGCGCTCGCCGGACACCGAAGCTTCACGGAAGGTCTTCACTTCAATCGTCTGCCTGACGTCAAGAAAGGCGATACCGTTATCGTCACGACGAAAACACATCGGTATACGTACCGGATCACGTCAAGTCGTCTCGTCACACCGACGACGTTGTCCGTCCTCGATCAATCCGTCGTCTCCCCGACGATTACGTTGATTACTTGCGATCCACCGGAAACGGCAACGAATCGTCTCATCAAACAAGGTACCTTAATTCGAAGCGAGACGATTGCTTCGTGACAATTGGATCAATACGAATAAAGGAAGGCGGAATTTCGCCTTCCTTTGAAACTGAAGATAGTGTGCAATTTTTCTCTAACGAGAAGGATTGCGCTTTTTTGTTCGTCTCGAATCGTTTTCCTGGGACAAGCATCGCGCCGCTTCGCTTCGCTGCAGGGTCGCTCTTGCTTGTTTTTCCCTAGGAAGCGATGTAGAGTGAACAAAACGCTTCTCTGATTCTCTTTCCGGGTATAAAGAAGAATGACACGTTACACGCCACTCCTACAGGAAAAAGCGCAATTTTGCGCTGTCAGAGACAAACAAGACCAGTTTTCCTGCTTGAATGAAGCGGGAAAACTGGCTTGTGT
>NZ_DFQK01000006.1:0-30633 GCF_002377745.1 Exiguobacterium sp. UBA3491 | reverse complement strand
TGCAGATTGCAGGTCGGTTTTTTTGTGTTTTCTAAAAAGCCTTATCAGTTGCATTTCTTTTTTTAGATGATTACTATTAAATCAAACAATAGTCAAAGATGGTCAGAGAGGTGGTGCCAATGCAAAACATCACAGATATCATCGAAGCCTATTTAAAGCAAATTTTACACGACGAAAAGACGATTGAAATCAAACGTCAAGAAATTGCACAACGTTTTGACTGTGTTCCATCACAAATCAATTACGTCATTAATACTCGTTTTACGGTCGAAAAGGGTTATTTTGTTGAAAGTAAGCGGGGCGGCGGTGGATACATTCGGATTCAAAAAATCGTTGTGCTCGATAGTCACGATCTATTAGACGAAGTCAGTTCATGGATCGGTGATCATTTGACGGAACAAGCTGCAGAAGATTATTTGATTCGTTTGATGAACGAACAATTACTGACGCGGCGGGAAGCTATTTTGATTCAATCGCTGTTGCAAAAAGAGAGTTTGCCAATGGCGGTCGAAGATCAACACCGGATGCGTGCCCACTTGATGCGGACGCTTCTTCAAACCATGAAGCGACTCTAGTCGTCGGACATTGGAGGAATGCATGATGCGTTGTCAACGATGTGGCGAACGAGAAGCAATCGTCCGTGTCAAACTTCCACAAGAATCGGAAACCGATGAGAAGTTCTTATGCTCGGTTTGTGTGCGGGAGTTAGCACGTGAATACCAAGGGACGGCATGTCCGTCTTGCGGTATGACCCGTCAACAATTGCTTCATCTTCGTAAAGTCGGTTGCCCGACTTGTTATTCATTTTTCAAAGACGAAGTCGACGGTATGGTTCGTCAGTTCCAACACGGTCATACGCAACATTATGGCTCGCGACCTGATGAGGAAACCGTTGAAAAACGATTGAACCAGCAACTCAGTCGACTCAAAGAGCAACTTAACCGCAAAATCTTAGCAGAAGATTATGAAGAAGCAGAAATCATAAAACAACAGATTGAGAGTGTCGAGGAGGATTTGCGTCATGTTTGAAGAGTTGCTCCAACACCCTTTAAGCGAATCGATGAATCAATCTTCTCCCTTTGACGACATCGTCGTTTCGACTCGGATCCGATTGGCGCGTAATACGACACGTTATCCGTTCTCAACGATGTTGTCAGAAGCACAAGCCAATGCGCTCATTGAAGAGACCGAACGCCAACTAAACGGGATGAAAGGGTTCCGGTTTGGTCGCGTCGATCAAGCAGATGTTCTGACGCGAACCGCTTTAGTAGAAAAGCATCTGATCAGTCCAGCGTTAGCCAGTCATCCACGGACGGGACTCTTCATTAGTGAGGATGAGCAGATCAGTGTCATGGTAAACGAAGAGGATCATTTTCGAATCCAGACGTTATTACCTGGGCTCCAGCTTGAAGAAGCGTTTCGGATTGCAAAACAAGTCGATCGCTTGATCAGTGAACGATTTAAAATTGCTTTTGATGATACGCTTGGATATTTAACAACATGTCCGAGTAACGTCGGAACTGGTCTTCGTGCTTCCGTGATGTTGCACTTACCGGGATTGGTCCTGACGAATCAGATTCAAGGCTATATCAAACACTTACGACAACTCGGATTCGCGATTCGTGGGCGTTACGGCGAGGGAAGCGATGCCTCTGGTCGCATGTTCCAACTTTCGAACCAACGGACGCTTGGGGCAAGTGAGGATATGCTGATCACGGATTATCAATTTGCCGTCGAAGCATTAATTGAAGCAGAACAGGCAGCACGAAAAGGATTATTGGAGATGTATCAAGAAGAACTAGAGGATAGACTATATCGTTCCTACGGTGTCCTGACATCAGCTCGACTGATTACAGCGCGGGAAGCAACGGAACGGTTATCGGATGTTCGCTTAGCGGACAGTCTGGGACTAGAGGTCAATCTTCCTCCAAATCTTTTTCATCAACTGCTCGTTTCATTACAAACAGGTTTTTTACAAAAGCATTTCGGGAAACAATTAACATCTAGAGAACGGGACATCGAACGGGCGAAACGAATCCGGACGATGTTAACCGAACAGACAAACAGGGATCACACACAAGGAGGTTTTGCATAATGATGTTTGGACGATTCACAGAACGTGCACAACGTGTATTGGCACTTGCTCAAGAAGAAGCAGTACGGTTGGGGCACCACAATATCGGAACAGAACACATTTTACTCGGACTTGTACGTGAAGGAGACGGAATCGCTGCGAAAGCCTTAACAGCACTCGGTCTCAGTTCAGATAAAATTCAGATGGAAGTCGAAGCGTTGATCGGTCGCGGACAAGATGGTGCAACGACGATTCACTATACACCACGTGCGAAAAAAGTCATCGAGTTATCAATGGATGAGGCACGTAAACTAGGTCACTCTTACGTTGGAACAGAACACCTCTTACTCGGATTGATCCGAGAAGGAGAGGGCGTTGCTGCTCGTGTCTTAAATAACTTAGGCATCAGTCTTTCAAAAGCCCGTCAGCAAGTACTCCAGTTGCTTGGGAACAGCGAAACGACAGCAAACGCGTCGCAAGCAGGTTCAGGTGTCGCAACACCAACACTTGATGGTCTTGCTCGTGATTTGACTCAACAAGCGCGTGAAACACGTCTTGACCCAGTCATTGGTCGCGCGAAAGAGATTCAACGCGTCATCGAAGTCTTGAGCCGCCGGACGAAGAATAACCCAGTCTTGATCGGGGAACCAGGGGTCGGTAAAACGGCTGTCGTCGAAGGTCTCGCTCAACAAATCATCAACAATGAAGTACCGGAGACGTTACGCAATAAACGCGTCATGGTACTCGACATGGGGACACTCGTCGCCGGTACGAAATACCGTGGTGAATTCGAGGATCGTTTGAAAAAGGTCATGGATGAGATTCGTCAAGCTGGTAACATCATTCTCTTTATCGATGAGTTGCATACATTGATTGGAGCGGGTGGAGCAGAAGGTGCGATCGATGCATCGAACATCCTTAAACCATCGCTCGCACGAGGCGAACTCCAGTGTATCGGAGCAACGACTCTTGATGAGTACCGGAAATACATCGAAAAAGATGCGGCACTCGAACGTCGTTTCCAACCGATTCAAGTCGCAGAGCCAACAACGGATGAAGCAACACAAATCCTATTTGGTCTTCGCGACCGTTATGAAGCACACCACCGTGTGACGATCACAGACGAAGCGATTCAAGAAGCCGTCACCTTGTCGGATCGATACATTTCGGATCGTTTCCTTCCGGATAAAGCGATCGATTTGATCGATGAAGCGGCATCGAAAGTTCGGTTGCGTTCATACACAGCACCACCGAACTTAAAAGAAGTTGAAGCAAAACTCGAGGGTATCCGTAAGGACAAGGATGAAGCTGTCCAAAGTCAAGAGTTCGAAAAAGCAGCAAGCCTCCGCGACACGGAACAAAAATTACGCGATGAGCTTGAGCGTTTGAAAGAGGAATGGCAGAATAAACAAGGCAACGAAAAACTTGAAGTCACAAAAGATGACATTGCACAAGTTGTTGCCAACTGGACAGGTGTACCGGTCACGAAGATCGCGGAAGAAGAGACGGATCGTCTCCTTCGCCTCGAAGAAATCCTTCACGATCGTGTCATCGGTCAAAATGAAGCCGTTAAATCGATTTCAAAAGCGATCCGTCGCGCACGTGCTGGACTGAAAGATCCAAAACGTCCGATCGGTTCGTTCATCTTCCTCGGTCCTACTGGGGTTGGTAAAACAGAACTCGCACGTGCGGTTGCCGAAGCGATGTTCGGAGATGAGGATGCGATCATCCGGATCGACATGTCAGAGTACATGGAGAAACATGCAACGAGTCGTCTCGTCGGTTCACCTCCAGGCTATGTCGGTTACGAAGAAGGCGGTCAATTAACGGAAAAAGTTCGCCGGAAACCATACTCAGTCATCTTACTTGATGAAATCGAGAAGGCGCACCCGGAAGTCTTCAACATTCTCTTGCAAGTACTTGATGATGGACGCTTAACAGACTCGAAAGGTCGGACGGTTGATTTCCGTAACACGATCATCGTCATGACGTCGAACGTCGGTGCAAGTGCCCTTAAACGTAATAAATATGTTGGATTCGCTGTTTCTGAAGATACAGATCGCGAATACAAAGACATGAAAGATAAAGTCATGGAAGAACTCAAACGGGCCTTCCGTCCAGAGTTCTTGAACCGGATTGATGAAACGATCGTCTTCCACTCCCTCGAGAAACAACATATCGAAGAGATCGTGAAGTTGATGGCGAAAACCCTTGAAAAACGTTTGGCTGAACAAGAAATTCATTTCGAATTGACACCAGCTGCCCTTTCGAAAATCGCTGATATCGGATACGATCCAGAGTACGGTGCGCGTCCAATCCGTCGTGCCCTTCAACGGGAAGCGGAAGACCGGTTGTCAGAAGCATTGCTCGCAGGTGATATCCAAAAAGGAGAGCATGTTGCGCTTGATGTCGAAGAGAACGAATTCATCGTTCGCCGGAATCACGTGAGTTCTGCCGCAACGGAATAAGCACTGAGCACAGGGCCAGCTTTCGCACTTTCTGAGCGAAGCTGGTCTTTTTTTGAAACAGAAAGGATGAATCGATTGGCTAAGTTAAAAACAAAATTCGTTTGTCAAAGCTGTGGGACCGAATCACCGAAATGGATGGGACGTTGTTCTGGATGCGGAGAATGGAACACGATGGTCGAAGAAGTCGTCGAAGAGAAAAAAGGACGGCGCGGTGCCGCTTTTGTTCATACGACGACAAAACAATTAAAGCCTGAACGCCTCGCGAATATCGTCTCGCAAGAAGAGAGTCGTGTCTTTACCGGAAGTGGTGAATTCGACCGTGTCCTCGGAGGCGGCATTGTTCCAGGTTCGATGGTGCTTGTTGGAGGAGACCCGGGGATCGGGAAGTCGACGATCTTACTGCAGACGAGTGCACGGCTTGCCCAACGTGGTGAAAAAGTGCTCTACATCTCAGGGGAAGAATCGCTTAAACAAACCAAATTGCGCGCGGAACGGCTTGGCTTACCGACGCAAGATTTGTTCGTCCTTAGTGAAACGGACATGAACATGATTGAACGTGTCGTTGATGAAGAACAGCCGCGGTTTTTAATCATCGACTCGATTCAAACCGTCTACATTGATGAAATCCAGTCCGCACCCGGGAGTGTGACACAGGTACGTGAATGTACGGCGATGCTGATGAAAATTGCAAAGAGTCGTGGTATTGCAATCTTTATCGTTGGTCACGTCACGAAACAGGGTTCGATTGCTGGACCACGTTTACTTGAGCACATGGTGGATGCTGTCTTGTATTTCGAAGGCGAACGTCATCATACATTTCGGATTCTGCGTGCTGTTAAAAACCGATTTGGTTCAACGAATGAGATCGGAATTTTTGAGATGCGGGAGTCTGGTCTTGAAGAGGTCTTAAATCCGTCAGAAATTTTCCTTGAAGAGCGGACATCCGGCGTATCCGGTTCAACGATCGTTGCTTCAATGGAAGGTACACGAACCGTCCTCGTCGAACTGCAAGCATTGATTTCACCGACGTCATTCGGGAATCCTAGACGGATGGCAACCGGAATCGATCAAAATAAGGTAGCGTTATTGATGGCCGTCCTTGAGAAACGATCGGGTCTTCTCTTACAAACACAAGATGCCTATCTCAAGGCAGCGGGTGGTGTGAAGCTCGATGAACCAGCGATCGACTTAGCCGTCTGTGTTGCCATTGCCTCTAGTTTCCGTGACAAGCCGACGCGTCCGACCGATGTCGTGATTGGTGAGGTCGGGTTGACGGGAGAAGTTCGTCGTGTATCGCGCATTGAGCAACGTGTAGCAGAAGCAGCCAAACTCGGTTTTACACGAGCGATCATTCCGAAAAATAACTTAGGAGGCTGGACGTATCCGGACGGGATTACGGTCGTCGGTGTCGAAAGCGTGGACGAAGCATTACGCGAAACCATTCCGTTTTAAGCTGGAATGACGTAAAAAATGGGGGAACTGTAATGGATATGTAAACAGTTTCCCCTCCTTCCGGCGTAGGTAGTTCAATTCAGTACATGTTACAATGAACTTAAAATAGGCAAAGGAGGTGAGAAGATTGAAAATCGTCATACGGGTATTTTTTGCATTACTCGGACTTGCCCTTGGGATCTTGTTGCTTCCTCAGTTTTTCCAATTGATTGAAACAGCGACAAGTACGACTTTCCCGGCATGGTTGATGAGCGAATACGTAACTGGAACGATTGGTGCACTCATATTCTTATTAATTGGATTATTCATTACGGATTCGGTAATTCGACTTCTCCGATTTTTAGAAGAACGACTCGTCAAAGCCCCAGTAGCAGATCTCTTTTTTGGTACGTTTGGTTTGTTGATCGGATTAGTATTAGCATTTCTCGTCAGTACGTTAATCGACTTAGTTGGGATTCCTGTGCTCAGTAACGTCTTAACGATCTTCGTGACCGCGTTGTTCGGATATCTTGGCTTTACGGTCGGGTATCGTAAACGTCATGAATTGACGAAAATCTTCTTACGTAGCAACCAAAGTGAAAAAAAGACGGCACCTGAAGTCGTCGTTCCAGCAAAGTCGAATAGTAAAGTACTCGATACGAGCGTCATCATCGACGGACGAATCACAGATATCACGAAAACAGGCTTCGTCGAAGGGAAACTGATCGTTCCGCAATTCGTCATTGGGGAGTTGCAGTACATCGCCGATTCTTCGGACACGTTGAAACGAAACCGTGGACGTCGTGGACTCGATGTCTTAAAAGAGTTACAAGAGATTCCCGGTGTTGAGGTCGAAATTTACGATGGCGACTTCGAGGATGTACCGGAAGTAGACATCAAACTGATTAAACTCGCGGAACTCGTCAAAGGGATCGTCGTCACGAACGACTATAACTTGAACAAAGTCTGTGAAGTCCGACATGTTCCTGTTCTTAACATCAATGACCTGGCGAATGCCGTCAAACAAGTCGTCATTCCAGGAGAAGAGATGACCGTTCTTGTCATCAAGGAAGGAAAAGAACAAAAACAGGGCATTGCCTATCTCGAAGATGGGACGATGGTCGTCGTCGAAGGCGGAAAACACCTCATTTCGAAAACGATTGGCGTCGTCGTCACGAGTGTCTTGCAGACGTCAGCTGGACGAATGATTTTTGCGAAACCACAAGAAAAATGAGACACTATGCCTAGAGAGACATCGAGAGGCATTCGGATAGACCCCGCAACGGATTCGATTTCATGATCGAGTCCGTTTTCGGTGTGATGGAATGGATCACGATGATCAGTGAGATAGAAAAGAGGGAATGGGATGTCTACAGCCACATATCGCGTCGTCATCCCCGCTGCCGGTGCCGGTAAGCGGATGGGCGCAGATCGTAATAAATTGATGCTTGAACTAAGAGACCGTCCAATCATCGCTTGGACACTGGATGTCTTCGAGGCAGATCCGGCATGTACGGAAATCATCCTTGCGATCAATCCACTAGAACAGGAATGGTTTACAAGTATTATCGCGTCTTATAAGACATCGATTAGACTTGTCACGGGTGGTGCCGAACGTCAGGAAAGTGTGCTTCGTGGTCTTGAGGCGTTAGAAGGCGAAGGAATCGTTCTGATCCATGATGGTGCCCGACCGTTCATTTCACAAGCAGCGATTCAGGCGGTTGTCCAAGCAGCAGTCCAAGATCAGGCAGCGATTCTCGCGGTACCGATCAAAGATACCGTCAAACGGATCGAAGCAAATCACATCAGTGAGACCGTCCCGCGGGAACGCCTGATGGCAGCCCAGACACCACAAGCGTTTGATCTTGCGACGATTCGCACGGTTCATGAAAAAGCGGCAACGAAATACCTAGGAACCGATGATGCAAGTTTGATAGAATGGGACGGAGGAAAAGTAACGATCGTCCACGGTCACTACGAAAATATCAAGATGACGACACCGGACGATCTATGGTTCGGTGAAGCGATTCTAATGAAACGAGGGAAATGACGATGATTCGAATTGGACAAGGTTTTGATGTACATGCCTTTGCAGAGGATCGGAAATTGATTTTAGGCGGCATCGAGATTCCGCACACGAAAGGATTGCTCGGTCATTCGGATGCAGACGTCTTGTTACATACGATTGCCGACGCGGCACTTGGTGCAATCGCAGCAGGAGATATCGGAAAACATTTTCCGGACACGGATCCGGAATTCAAGGATGCCGATTCAGCAAAATTGCTGCAGCATGTCTACGCGCTCGTTAAACAACAAGGGTATGAGCTTGGCAACCTAGATGCGACAGTCATCGCACAGGCACCAAAGCTTCGTCCGTACATCGACACGATGCGTGCGCGAATCGCGGAATTACTCGAAGCGGACATTGAACAGATCAATGTCAAGGCAACGACGACGGAATGGTTAGGTTTTACGGGACGAGAAGAGGGAATCGCTTGTCAAGCAGTGATTCTACTGAAACGAATCGAAGAATAAGGTATACTAGATAAGCGAATTTTAGTCGAAGGAGTGATTGGCAATGGCAGAAGTACGAGTACGTTATGCCCCAAGTCCAACAGGACACTTGCATATCGGGAATGCCCGGACTGCATTATTTAACTATCTGTTTGCGCGCCACTTAGGCGGTAAGATGGTATTACGAATCGAGGATACGGACCAAAAGCGGAACATCGCAGGTGGTGTCGAGAGTCAAATGAAGAACCTCGAGTGGCTCGGTGTCGATTGGGACGAAGGTCCAGATCGCGGTGGCGAGTACGGTCCTTATTCACAAATGGAGCGTCTCGATATCTATCAAAAGTACACGGACGAGTTACTTGAAAAGGGACTCGCTTACCGTTGCTACATGACATCGGAAGAGCTCGAAGCAGAACGCGAAGCACAAATCGCACGTGGAGAAGCACCACGTTATTCAGGGGCACACCGTAACCTGACAGCAGAACAAGAAGAAGCGTTCCGAGCAGAAGGTCGCACGCCGTCGATTCGGATTCGTGTACCGGAAGATGTCACGTATACATGGAATGATATCGTCAAAGACGACGTCTCATTCGAATCAAAAGACTTCGGTGACTGGGTCATCGTCAAAAAAGATGGCATTCCGACGTACAACTTTGCCGTCGTCATCGACGATCACTTGATGGCGATCAGCCATGTTCTTCGTGGAGATGACCATATTTCGAACACACCGAAACAGATGATGATCTATGATGCATTCGGTTGGGAATACCCGACGTTCGGTCACATGACATTGATCGTCAACGAATCACACAAGAAACTTTCGAAACGTGATCACTCGATCATTCAGTACATCGAGCAGTATAAAGAGCTCGGTTATCTCCCGGAAGCAATGCTCAACTTCATCACGCTTCTCGGTTGGTCACCAGTCGGCGAACAAGAGATCTTCACGAAAGAAGAGTTCATCGAAATCTTTGACGCGGATCGTCTCTCGAAGAGTCCGGCTGTCTTTGACCAAAACAAATTGGCTTGGATCAACAGCCAGTACATGAAACACCAATCGTTCGAAGAAGTATTCGAAGCCAGTCTTCCGTTCCTACAAGAAGCAGGTCGCGTCGAAGCGTCACCTTCAGAAGAAGAGCTCGCTTGGGCACGTGATCTCGTCGCGTTATACCGCGAACAGATGACGCATGGCGCGGAAATCGTCAAGCTTTCAGAGATGTTCTTTGAGGACGAAGTGGTGTATGATGAAGAGGCAAACACTGTCTTGAGTGGCGAGATGGTTCCGACTGTACTTGCAGAATTCGCGAACCAGTTACGTGCTCTCGAAGAGTGGACACCAGAAGCGATTAAAGCATCGATCAAAGCGACGCAAAAAGCGACTGGTCAAAAAGGAAAGAACTTATTCATGCCAATTCGTGTCGCGACGACAGGACAGACGCATGGTCCAGAACTACCGAACACGATTCAATTACTAGGAAAAGACCGTGTGCTTGCACGGCTTGAAGCAGAATAACGAAAGCGTAGACGAGGAAAGTAACGATGCGTCTTCTTCTCCAGAGACAAGCTCGAATGGTGCGAGGGCTTGAAGAAGCGAATCATGAAATGCCCCTCTGAGTGCTGCCCGAAATCCGTGAGAGTAGGCGCAGACGTATCTCCGGCGTTAACGGACGTCAAGAGGGACGAGTCAATCGTCCAAACAGAGTGGGACCGCGCTTCGTTAGCGTCTCTGTGCAGCAATGCATGGAGGCGCTTTTTCTTATGGAGAGGAGAACGTATATGACACGGATACGAGAAGATATCCGCAATGTGTTTGAGCAAGATCCAGCTGCCCGCAGCACGTTAGAAGTCATTTTGACATACCCGGGCTTACATGCGATTTGGATGCATCGCCTGGCCCATCGGCTCTGGAACGCGAAGTTTCGCTTGCTCGGTCGATTGATTTCGCAATTCAGTCGCTTTTTGACAGGCATCGAGATTCATCCAGGAGCAACGATCGGACGCCGATTCTTTATCGACCACGGGATGGGTGTCGTCATTGGTGAGACGACGATCATTGGTGATGACGTCACGTTGTTTCAAGGCGTGACACTCGGCGGAACGGGGAAAGAAACAGGAAAGCGTCATCCGACGATTGAAGACGGCGTACTTGTCTCTGCCGGTGCCCGTGTCCTTGGTGATATCACGATCGGGGCATACTCGAAAATCGGTGCCAGTTCTGTCGTCTTAAAACACGTTCCTCCAAATGCGACCGTCGTCGGCATTCCGGGACGTGTCGTCATTCAGGACGGTATGAAGGTCGAAGCACCACTTGATCATCGTTTCCCGGATCCGGTCAGCGAATGCCAAGAGCGGATTGAAATGGAACTAGAAGTATTAAAACAAGAAATTGAACGGATTAAAGGAGGGCGACGTCATGATTCAACTGTACAACAGCATGACCGGAAAAAAGGAACCATTTAAACCATTAGAAGAAGGAAAGGTCAAGATGTATGTCTGTGGTCCGACGGTATACAACTACATTCATATCGGCAACGCACGTCCAGCCATCGTCTTCGATACGGTCCGCCGCTACTTCACATATCGCGGATATGAAGTCAAATATGTCTCGAATTTCACGGACGTCGACGATAAGATCATCCGGACAGCGAACGAACTCGGAGAAGACTATCATGCGTTGACGAAACGTTTCATCGAGGCGTATCACGCGGACACGGGCGCCTTGAATGTTCAAAAAGCAGACATTCATCCACTCGTCACGGAAACGATGGACGATATCATCGCATTCATCGAAGTTCTCGTCGAAAAAGGCAATGCCTACGCTTCAAGCGGAGATGTCTACTTCCGGACGCGTAGTTTCAAGGATTACGGACAATTAAGCCAGCAGTCAATCGACGAGTTGCGTGCAGGCGCACGAATCGAAGTCGGAGAGAAAAAAGAAGATCCGCTTGATTTCGTGCTCTGGAAAGCAGCAAAACCAGGGGAGCCGGCATGGACGAGTCCATGGGGCGAAGGACGACCAGGCTGGCACATCGAGTGCTCGGCGATGGCGAAGAAATACCTTGGGGAGACGATTGATATCCACGCTGGCGGACAAGACTTGAAATTCCCGCACCATGAGAATGAGATCGCCCAGTCTGAGGCGTGCAACTCGCAGAAGTTCGCGAACTACTGGATGCATAACGGGTTCTTGAACATCGAAAACGAGAAGATGTCGAAGTCGCTCGGTAACTTCCTGACAGTCCATGAAGCGATCCAAGCGGTCGATCCGATGGTGTTACGGTTCTTCATGTTATCGGTTCAGTATCGTCACCCGATCAACTATAGTCGTGAACTGATCGATCAAGCAGCGAATGGTCTCGCGCGGATTCGGGAGTCGGTCGCAAACATCGAACACCGTCTTGAGATGACGGCCGATCTCGGAACAGGTGACGAGAAGTGGTTGAATCGTCTAGCGGCGATCAAGGAACACTTCATCACATCGATGGATGATGATTTCAATACAGCGAACGCTGTGACGGATTTGTTTGATCTCTCAAAAGAAGCCAACCTATACCTTGGAGAAGCGCATGTATCGAAACAGGTGCTCGAACAGTTCCTCGCACTCTTCTCGGAATTATCAGGCGTCCTAGGTGTGACGTTGACAGTTGATAAAGGCTTACTCGATGAAGAAGTCGAACAGTTGATCGAAGAGCGGAACACAGCCCGTCAAAATCGTGACTTTGCACGAGCAGATGCAATTCGCGACCAATTACGTGACCAAGGCATTCTGCTCGAAGATACAGCGCAAGGGATGCGGTGGAAGCGCGGATGAAGAACTACAAACAACTGAACGCACTCGCGTTAGCGTACATGGGCGACGTCGTCTATGAGATTCGTGTGCGCGAGCGATTGCTCGAACAAGGCTACGTGAAGCCGGGCGAGTTGCATAAAGCAGCTGTCCGGTACGTTCGGGCACAAGCACAAGCGACGGTCGTGACACACTGGTTGAACACGGATGCGTTGACGGAAGAAGAGGCAGCGGTCGTCCGGCGCGGAAAGAACGCGAAATCCGGTTCTGTTCCGAAGAGCACGGACGTCCATACGTATCGCTACGCGACAGCATTTGAAGCATTGCTCGGTTATATTTATCTTTCAGAAGGAGGGGATCGCCTTGAAGAACTCATCGGACAAGCGTTCGAATTACTCGAAGCCGAAAAAACAGACGAATCCTAAGGCTACAAGCGCGAAGCCAAAAACGAAGGCACAGCGTCCAGCACCAGAGAAACGAAAAGCCGCTCCGGTCAAGGAACAGCCTGTCGTGATCGAGCCACTCGAAGAAGGACAAGATTTCTTGTCAGGTCGTAATCCGGTCCTAGAGGCATTACGGAGTGGACGAGAGATGAACAAGCTGTTCTTGCAAGAAGGACAACAAAAAGGACCACTTGCCGTCATCCATGCGATGGCGCAGGAAGCGGGCATTCAAATCCAGCTCGTCCCGCGTTCGCGGTTAACCGGTTTAGCTGGAACGGAAAATCACCAAGGTGTCGTCGCAGCGGTAGCGGCGTACGAGTACGCCGAGATGGAAGACATCTTCAAGCTGGCACGTCAAAAGGATGAAACACCGCTCTTGATCCTACTCGATGAACTGGAGGATCCACATAATCTCGGATCAATCTTGCGGACGGCAGATGCTGTCGGGGCACACGGGATCATCATTCCGAAGCGTCGATCAGTCGGATTGACGCAAGTCGTCGCAAAGGCATCAACAGGCGCGATCGAACATATTCCTGTCGTTCGCGTGACGAACCTTGCGCGGACGATGGAAGATCTAAAGAAACAAGGCATCTGGTTCGTCGGAACGGATGCGCGCGAAAGTGATGACTACCGGACGCTCGATGGGACGATGCCACTCGGAATCGTCATTGGAAGTGAAGGAAAAGGAATGAGCCGGCTTGTCCGTGAAAAATGTGATTTCCTCGTCCACCTCCCGATGGCGGGACATGTCACATCGCTCAACGCATCGGTTGCTGCTTCATTATTACTATATGAAGTCTACCGGACTAGAAAGCCGTATGCGCGATGAAATATGATCGTCTCATCGTAGATGGCTATAATATCATTGGCGCATGGCCAGAATTTCGGACGTTGCGGGAGCAAGATTTTGAATTGGCACGGGAACGGCTGATTCATGCGATGGCGGAATACCAAGCTGTCACAGGTCTCAGCGTTACGATCGTCTTCGATGCCTATCTGCAACCAGGACGTGAGTCTCGGATGCTAAAAAGCGGAATCGATATCGTCTATACACGGGAGAACGAAACGGCAGATGAATGGATTGAAAAGACAGCTGCTGATTGGTTACAGGACATCCGAGTCAAGTTGACGGTAGCGACGAACGACTACACGGAGCAATGGGTCATCTTCACGCTCGGCGCACTCCGCATATCGGCGCAAGAGCTCCGGCGAGAGTGGAAAGCGGCAGTCGCTGTCATCAAACAACAGACGACGTCTGCGAAGACGACGGATCAACCGCGCTCGAAGATTGATTTACCAGAAGACGTCGTCGCACGTTTAGAAGCGATCCGTCGTCGAAAGAATTCAGATACATGATATGAACCATTCGTATGAGCAATCCATCGTTCTTCATTTGGAAGAATGGTGGATTTTTTTATAGAAAAGATACATGTTGGATGCAACAAAAGAGGTCATGCCAATTTTCATTGTCGTGCGACAGGTAATTATTGTATAATTAAAAACAATTGAACTATTCGTCAATGATGCTTGGAGGGATACAAGATGAGTTTGGTTTCGTTCGACCAGTTTGGGTGCATGACCGATGAAGCGCTTGTAGAACAAGCGAAAGAGTTCGACAACAGCGATGCGCTCGAATTTTTGATCGAGCGGTATCGAAATTTCGTGCGCGCCAAAGCCCGTTCTTACTTTTTGATCGGGGCAGACCGAGAAGATATCATTCAAGAAGGAATGATTGGTCTCTATAAAGCAGTACGGGATTACCGAACGGATAAGCTTGCCTCGTTTAAAGGATTTGCCGAATTATGCATCACGCGACAGATGATCACTGCGATCAAGACGGCGACACGTCAGAAACATATCCCGTTGAATTCGTACATCTCACTCGATAAACCGATCTATGACGATGAATCGGAGCGGACGTTACTCGATATCATCACGTCGACAGCACCTTCTGACCCACAAATTTTGATCGTCAACCGGGAAGAATATGCAGACATTGAATCGAAGATGGATGAAATTTTAAGCGACCTTGAACGCAAAGTCCTCGCGCTCTATCTTGACGGACGGACGTATCAGGAAATCTCTGACGACCTCGATCGTCATGTCAAATCGATCGACAATGCCTTGCAACGCGTCAAGCGCAAGCTTGAGCGTTATCTCGAAGCACGAAAGATGACGGTCTAACAGAGAGGTAGATTGACCGTAACCCCTTCCTATGCTACTGTATAACTAGCGCCTTACTAGCGAGACGCCGCTCATAGGCGTTTTTTTTTACGCTCTTTTTCGGAAGGAAAGTACCTTAACAGAAGAGAAGAGTGGCAAAGAAGGAGGACTTTGAGATGGCGAAGAAAGTAGGCCTTGCTTGTGATAATTGCGGTGCCCGCGACTATACGACGATGAAAAAAGAGGACGTCACTGTCCGCTTGGAATTGAAGAAATTCTGCCGTCGTTGTAACGCGCATACGATTCATAAAGAAGCGAAATAAAGCTTCATCTGTCCCGATTTATTACATCCTGGAGGGAAAGTACGATGAAATTTTTGCGTGACGTATGGAATGAATTGAAAAAGACGAGCTGGCCAAAACGGAAAGAGCTGACGAAATACACACTGACGGTCATCGGTATGGTGATCTTCATGGGTGTCTTCATCTTCGGCGTCGATTCAGGGCTTAGCGCATTGATGAGCTGGTTGATTAAGTAAAAAGAAGAGGTGGCCTACCATGGAGAAACAATGGTTTGTCGTCCAAACGTATTCCGGATTCGAAAACAACGTCAAGGCGAACCTTGAACGTCGGATTGAATCCATGAACATGGACGAAAAAATCTTCCGTGTACTCGTTCCGATTGAAACGGTACAAGAAGAAGTAACGAACAAAAAGGGAGAAACGAAAATCAAGGAACGTGAAGTCAAGATCTTCCCGGGATATGTCCTCGTTGAGATGGTCATGACGGATGATTCTTGGTATGTCGTCCGGAATACTCCGAACGTCACAGGCTTCCTCGGATCAGTCGGCGGCGGTTCAAAACCAACCCCACTTCTTCCGGAAGAAGCAGAAAATATCCTTGGATCAATGGGTCTTGTCGATCTGAAGAGCCGTTACGACTTCTCACTCGGACAAATCGTCCGAATCAAAGAAGGAGCTTTCGAAAATCTCGAAGGTACGATCGAGGAGCTTGATGCAGATGCTGAGAAAATGAAAGTCTCTGTTGATATGTTCGGTCGCGAAACGAAGGTCGAGCTTGATTTCGCACAGGTCGATAAAATCGATTAAGTTTCCTATTGCGAATGTTTTGTTTTAATGATACAATTTTTCGTGTTTGATGTTGTGCTTATTTCGATAAATAACTCGTCGAATAGAATGAGTGGGAGGACGCGCAACGTCCAATTAAACCACATTAAAGAATTAAGGAGGTGTGTCTCGTGGCGAAGAAGGTTATGAAACTCGTAAAACTTCAAATTCCTGCGGGCAAAGCAAACCCAGCTCCACCAGTTGGACCGGCACTCGGTCAAGCAGGTGTGAACATCATGGGCTTCTGTAAAGAGTTCAACGCTCGTACACAAGACCAAGCCGGCTTGATTATCCCTGTAGTCATCACGGTTTTTGAAGATCGTTCATTCACATTCATCACTAAAACTCCTCCAGCAGCAGTTCTCTTGAAGAAAGCAGCTGGAATTGAGAGTGGTTCAGGTGAACCGAACCGTAAGAAAGTAGCGACTGTCAAACGTGACAAAGTTCGTGAAATCGCTGAAACAAAAATGCCAGACCTTAACGCATCATCTGTTGAAACAGCAATGTTGATGGTTGAAGGTACTGCACGTTCTATGGGTATCGTAATCGAAGACTAATGTCTTTTTGATTACCATGAACAACGATGAGGGTCGCAGGCGGATAGTTTCTTGAAGCCTGCTACCCTTTCATTATGTGGGAGGATTTTCCGCACAACCACAAAGGAGGAACCTAAAATGGGTAAGAAGTACAAAGAAGCTGCTAAGCTTATCGATCGTACGGTTTCATACGAACTCGCAGAAGCTGTAGATTTGACTAAAAAATCTGCAACTGCGAAATTCGATGAGACTATCGAATTGGCTGTTCGTCTCGGAGTAGATCCGAAGAAAGCAGACCAACAAATCCGTGGAGCAGTCGTATTGCCACACGGTACTGGTAAAACACAAAAAGTCCTCGTCTTCGCGAAAGGTGAGAAATTAAAAGAAGCGGAAGCTGCAGGAGCAGATTACGCTGGTGATGCTGAGTACATCAACAAAATCCAACAAGGATGGTTCGACTTCGACGTTATCGTTGCGACACCAGACATGATGGGTGAAGTTGGTAAACTTGGTCGCGTTCTCGGACCAAAAGGCCTCATGCCAAACCCGAAAACAGGTACAGTTACATTTGACGTCACAAAAGCAATCAACGATATCAAAGCTGGTAAAGTTGAGTACCGTGTCGACAAATCAGGTAACATCCACGTTCCTGTCGGTAAAAAATCATTCGATAACGAGAAACTCGTTGATAACATCAACACAGTTATCGAAACTCTCGTAAAAGTTAAGCCTGCTACTGCTAAAGGTGTATACCTTAAAAACATCGCGATCGCTTCTACAATGGGTCCTGGTGTAAAAGTATCTTCAGCTGACTTCGCGAAATAATTTCGTCTAAAACGAACTTGACAACGTTCTAAGAACGCTGTTACAGTATAAAACGTTGATATATTTCGACATACCGTAGACAGAAGGTGCTCACATGGGCATAAATCCTTCCGAGGTGTTCTTGCTCAGAGAGCCTGTTTGTTCAGGTATCCTTTTTGACGATTACGCCTCCTCTGCTCTGCAGACGGAGGCTTTTTATTTGAAATCGAGCAGCCCCTCGCACCGGTACATTTCATCTACCAGGAGGTGCAACAGAAATGGCAAACGAAAAAGTTATCGCTGTCAAAGCGGATCTCGTATCTGAGATCGCTGAGAAACTCCAAGCGAGCGCAGGAACAGTTGTCGTCGACTACCGTGGTCTCACAGTAGAAGAAGTCACTGAACTTCGTAAACAACTCCGCGAAGCGGGCGTTGAATTCAAAGTTTACAAAAACGGTCTCCTCCGCCGCGCGGCAGTTCAAAGCAACCTCGAAGGTCTTGATGAAGTCTTCACAGGTCCTAGTGCGATCGCCTTCAGCAATGAAGACGTTATCGCGCCAGCTAAGATCTTGAACGACTTCGCTAAAACGCACAAGGCTCTCGAACTCAAAGGTGGTATCATCGAAGGCAAAGTCACTTCAGTAGAAGATGTCAAAGCCCTTGCGGAACTTCCATCACGCGAAGGTCTCCTTTCGATGCTCCTCAGCGTGCTTCAAGCGCCAATCCGTGGACTCGCGGTGGCAACGAACGCAATCGCAGAGCAAAAAGAAGAACAATCTGCTTAATTTCTGCTTAGCGGGATAGGCAACCAACACAATTTTCACACCCCAACGTGGGCTAAATCAAAGGAGGAAAACCATAATGGCTTTCAACAAAGAGCAATTTATCGAAGACCTCAAGGGCATGACTGTTCTTGAACTTAACGAACTCGTAAAAACAATCGAAGAAGAATTCGGCGTATCAGCAGCAGCTCCAGTAGCAGTTGCAGGTGCTGGCGCAGGCGCAGCAGCTGAAGAGCAAACTGAATTCGACGTTATCCTTACTAACGCTGGATCTGGTAAAATCAACGTCATCAAAGCAGTTCGCGAATTGACTGGTCTCGGTCTTAAAGAAGCGAAAGCTCTCGTAGACGGAACTCCAGCACCAGTTAAAGAAGGCGTTTCGAAAGAAGACGCTGAAGCAATGAAAGCTAAGCTTGAAGAAGCTGGCGCTACTGTAGAAGTTAAGTAATTTTCTTCTTCCGTAGAAACAAGAGAAGCTCGCATTGCGAGCTTCTTTTGTTTTCATCTTTTACATGAGAGGGGAAGGAAACATGGCGGATCATTATTATACGAATGACCCTTCATCGAAACGAGATCCGAAGACGTGGGAATATGTCCTGCGTGGTCAGAGGCTCCGCTTTACATCGGATCACGGTGTCTTTTCGAAGAACGGAATCGATTTTGGTTCCCGTCTGTTGATCGAGGCATTCACGGAACCGGCTGTAGCGGGAGACATTTTAGATGTCGGCTGCGGATACGGACCGATGGGCATCGCGCTCTCGAAGTCGACGGGTCGTCCGGCACACTTGATCGATGTCAATGAACGGGCGCTCGAACTAGCGGCAGACAATGCGCGCGCGAATGGTGTTTCCGTGACGACCGGTGTGAGTGACGGGTATGATGGGGTAGGCGAATCGACATTCGCAGCGATCGTGACGAATCCACCGATTCGGGCGGGAAAAACGGTCGTTCATCGTATTCTCCGAGAAGCATATGATCACCTTGTCGTCGGCGGCGAGCTTTGGGTCGTCATTCAAAAGAAACAAGGTGGACCATCAGCGAAGAAATTGATGGAAGACGTATTCGGTATGTGTGAGACAGTTACCCGGGATAAAGGGTACTCTATATTTAAATCAATTCGGTCTTGACAAATCGAAGGATTTGTCGTTGACCGCATGTTGTGTCTATGATAGTATTATAAAATGCCATTGGAGTGATTTTTGGATAAGATGTTTGAAAGCAGCTGGCGTTCTCGACTACAGATGATTGAGTAGACAAGACGTCGCTTTTTTGCGCTTATCAATCAAAAAATGGCTTCAATGTTCGATATTACACCCGTCCTTCTCTATAAGAAGAAGTGGGTCTGAGAGGTGAATCAGTTGACTGGTCAACTTGTTCAGTACGGTCGTCACCGTCAGAGAAGAAGCTATGCACGTATCAGCGAAGTATTGGAACTTCCAAACTTAATCGAGATTCAAACGAATTCGTATGAGTGGTTCCTGCGGGAAGGTCTCCGTGAGATGTTTCATGACATTTCGCCGATTTCCGACTTCACAGGGAATCTCGTATTAGAATTCATCGACTACTCGCTCGGAGAGCCGAAGTATTCGATCGATGAATCGAAAGAGCGCGACGTGACCTATTCGGCACCACTACGCGTTAAAGTCCGTCTTCAAAATAAAGAGACGGGTGAATTGAAAGAACAAGAAGTCTTCATGGGTGACTTCCCGCTTATGACGGAGTCGGGAACATTCATCATCAATGGAGCGGAGCGCGTAATCGTTTCGCAGCTTGTTCGTTCGCCAAGTGTTTATTACAACAATAAGTTAGATAAGAACGGTAAACGTGGATTCTCCGCGACAGTCATCCCAAACCGTGGTGCATGGCTCGAGCTCGAGACAGACGCGAAAGACATCGTTTATGTTCGCATTGATCGCACGCGTAAGATTCCAGTAACGGTTCTTTTACGTGCTCTTGGTTTCGGTACGGATCAGGAAATCATCGATCTTCTCGGTGATGATGAGTACCTCCGGAATTCACTTGAAAAAGATAATACGGAATCAACGGAAAAAGCCCTCATCGAGATTTATGAGCGTCTACGTCCGGGAGAGCCGCCGACAGTCGAAAACGCAAAAGCGTTGCTCGTGTCGCGCTTCTTTGACCCGAAACGTTATGATTTGGCAAACGTTGGTCGTTATAAAATCAATAAAAAGCTTCATCTTAAGAACCGTCTCTTCGGTCAAAAACTTGCGGAAACGCTCGTTGATCCTGAGACAGGTGAAGTCATCGCGGAAGCAGGAACGGTCCTTGATCGTCGTATGCTCGATAAAGTCCTTCCATTCCTCGAAGGATCCGTTGGTTACATCGAAGCGACGCCTACAGGCGGCGTAACGCAGGGTGAGGCTTTCAACTTACAGTCAATCAAGGTGTTCGCACCGGACGATGCTGAAGGTGAACGCATCATCAATATCATCGGTAACGGTAACATCGATCGTGACATCAAGCACATCACGCCTGCTGACATGATTGCTGCCATCAACTACTTCTTCAACTTGTTGCATGAAGTCGGTACGACAGACGATATCGACCACCTCGGTAACCGTCGTCTTCGTTCAGTCGGCGAGCTGCTCCAGAACCAATTCCGGATCGGTCTCTCACGGATGGAACGTGTCGTTAAGGAACGGATGTCGATTCAGGATCAGAATGCGATCACGCCACAGGCCTTGATCAACATTCGTCCAGTTATCGCATCGATTAAAGAGTTCTTCGGTAGCTCGCAGTTGTCTCAGTTCATGGACCAAACGAACCCGCTTGCGGAATTGACGCACAAACGTCGTCTTTCAGCACTCGGACCTGGTGGTTTGACACGTGAGCGCGCTGGTTTCGAAGTTCGTGACGTACACTACTCGCACTATTCCCGTATGTGTCCGATCGAAACGCCAGAGGGACCAAACATCGGTTTGATCAACTCGTTGTCTTCGTACGCGAAGGTCAATGAGTACGGCTTCATCGAAGCACCATATCGTCGTGTCGATCCGGAAACGGGCGTCGTCACGGATGAAATCCACTACATGACTGCTGACGAAGAGGATCTCTACGTCGTCGCACAGGCAAACATGTTGTTGACGGAAGAGAAGACGTTCAAAGATTCACACGTCCTTTCACGTTTCCGTGGACAAAACTTGTCTGTCGAACCAGCACGTGTCGATTACATGGACGTTTCGCCGAAGCAGGTCGTATCTGCCGCAACGGCTTGTATCCCGTTCCTTGAGAACGATGACTCGAACCGTGCCCTCATGGGAGCGAACATGCAACGTCAGGCCGTCCCACTTCTGAACCCGGAATCTCCGATTGTCGGTACAGGAATGGAGTACGTGTCTGCGAAAGACTCAGGAGCCGCTGTCGTTGCGAAGCACGCAGGGATCGCTGAGCGTGTCACGGCGCGTGAAATCCTTGTCCGTCGTACGACGGAAGTCGATGGCAACATCGTTGAAGGTGAACTCGACCGTTACAAGATTCAAAAATTCATCCGTTCTAACCAAGGAACGTGTTATAACCAAAAACCAATCATCAAAGCAGGCGACCCAGTCGATAAAGGCGAGATCCTTGCAGATGGTCCATCGATGGACGGTGGGGAACTTGCGCTTGGTCGTAACGTACTCGTCGGTTTCATGACATGGGATGGTTACAACTATGAGGATGCTGTCATCATGAGTGAGCGTCTTGTCAAAGACGACGTCTACACATCGATCCACATCGAAGAATACGAATGTGAGTCGCGTGATACGAAACTCGGACCGGAAGAAATCACACGTGATATTCCGAACGTCGGTGATGATGCCTTGAAAAACCTCGACGATCGCGGAATCATCCGTGTCGGCGCGGAAGTCAAGGACGGCGATATCCTCGTCGGTAAAGTTACGCCGAAGGGTGTAACGGAATTGACAGCGGAAGAACGTCTTCTTCATGCAATCTTCGGTGAAAAAGCACGTGAAGTCCGTGATACATCTCTCCGTGTACCACACGGTGGTGATGGAATCATCCTCGACGTCAAAATCTTCGACCGCGATAATGGGGACGAGCTCTCACCTGGTGTCAACCAGTTGATCCGTGCTTACATCGTTCAGAAGCGTAAGATTCACGAGGGTGACAAAATGGCGGGTCGTCACGGTAACAAAGGTGTTATCTCGCGTATCCTTCCAGAAGAAGACATGCCGTACATGCCAGACGGTACGCCAATTGACATCATGTTGAACCCACTTGGGGTTCCATCACGGATGAACATCGGGCAGTTGCTCGAGCTTCACCTCGGGATGGCAGCACGTCAACTCGGCATCAAAGTCGCATCACCAGTATTCGATGGTGCGCGTGAGGAAGATGTTTGGGCAACGATTGAAGAAGCAGGTATGGATCGCGACGCGAAGACTGTCCTTTATGATGGTCGTTCGGGTGAAGCGTTCGATAACCGTATCTCTGTCGGTGTCATGTATATGATTAAACTTGCTCACATGGTCGATGATAAACTTCACGCACGTTCGACAGGACCATACTCACTCGTTACACAACAACCGCTCGGTGGTAAAGCCCAGTTCGGTGGTCAGCGTTTCGGTGAGATGGAAGTATGGGCACTTGAAGCATACGGCGCAGCCTACACGCTCCAAGAGATCCTTACAATCAAGTCGGATGACACGATCGGTCGTGTTAAAGCGTACGAAGCAATCGTCAAAGGTGAGAATGTACCACAACCGGGCGTACCGGAATCGTTCCGAGTCCTCATTAAAGAGCTTCAATCACTCGGTATGGACGTCAAGATGATGTCTGCTGATGATGAAGAGATCGAAATGCGCGACGAAGACGAGGACAATATCCCGAACGCGACTCCAGCACTCGAAGAAGTTCAAGCGCCTGTCGCACCAGTTGTTACTGAAGAGGAATAAGCGAAAGGGAGGTCCACCCCTTGGTAGATGTTAATAGATTTGAATATATGCAAATCGGCCTCGCTTCCCCCGAAAAGATCCGTTCATGGTCTTTCGGGGAAGTGAAAAAGCCGGAGACGATCAACTATCGTACACTCAAACCGGAGAAAGACGGTTTGTTCTGTGAACGTATCTTTGGTCCAACAAAAGACTGGGAATGTTACTGTGGTAAATACAAACGGATCCGCTATAAAGGAATCATTTGTGACCGCTGTGGCGTTGAAGTCACGAAGTCGAAAGTCCGTCGTGAGCGCATGGGTCACATCGAGCTCGCAGCACCGGTTTCGCACATCTGGTACTTCAAAGGAATTCCTAGCCGTATGGGACTCGTCCTCGACATGTCACCGCGTGCGTTAGAAGAGATCATCTACTTCGCGTCGTACGTCGTTACAGATCCAGGCGAATCGACACTTGAGAAGAAACAACTCCTTTCAGAGAAAGAATACCGTGCATATCGTGAGAAGTTCGGTCGTTCGTTCACTGCTGAAATGGGTGCGGAAGCAGTTCGTAAATTGCTCCGTGACGTGGAACTCGATAAAGAAGTCGCTGCATTACGTGAAGAGCTTCGTATGATTCAAGGACAACGTCGTACTCGTGCGATCAAACGCCTTGAAGTCCTCGATGCGTTCCGTAACTCAGGCAACAATCCAGAATGGATGGTGCTTGAAGTACTTCCAGTCATCCCACCGGAACTTCGTCCGATGGTTCAACTCGATGGCGGACGTTTCGCAACATCTGACTTGAACGACTTGTACCGCCGCGTCATCAACCGTAACAATCGTCTCAAGCGTCTTCTTGACCTTGGCGCTCCGAACATCATCGTTCAGAATGAAAAACGGATGCTTCAAGAAGCAGTCGATGCTTTGATCGATAACGGTCGTCGCGGTCGTCCAGTCACTGGACCAGGTAACCGTCCACTTAAATCACTTTCACACATGTTGAAAGGGAAACAAGGACGTTTCCGTCAAAACTTGCTCGGTAAACGTGTCGACTACTCTGGTCGTTCGGTTATCGTCGTTGGTCCAAACCTGAAGATGTATCAATGTGGTCTTCCAAAAGAAATGGCCCTTGAACTCTTCAAACCGTTCGTCATGAAAGAACTCGTCTCTCGTGGCATCGCACCGAACATCAAGAGTGCGAAACGGAAAATCGAGCGCGTTCAACCTGAAATCTGGGATGTCCTCGAAGAAGTCATCCGTGAGCATCCGGTTCTCTTGAACCGTGCACCGACACTTCACCGTCTCGGTATCCAGGCGTTCGAACCAACGCTCGTCGAAGGACGCGCGATTCGCCTTCACCCACTCGTATGTACGGCATACAACGCCGATTTCGATGGTGACCAAATGGCGGTTCACGTACCACTTTCGGCAGAAGCACAAGCGGAAGCACGTCTTCTCATGCTCGCTGCACAAAACATCTTGAACCCGAAAGACGGTAAACCTGTTGTTACACCATCGCAGGATATGGTCCTCGGTAACTACTACCTCACGCTCGAACGCGAAAACGCGATCGGCGAAGGGAAAATCTTCTCGACAGTGAACGAAGCGCTCATCGCTTACCAAAACGGTTATGCGCACTTCCATACACGTGTTGCGATTCCAGCCGGCGTTCTGAAAAACCCGACATTCACGGAAGAGCAAAACGAGAAATTATTGATTACGACAGTCGGTAAGTTGATCTTCAACGAGATCCTCCCAACGACGTTCCCTTACTTGAACGAACCAACGATGACGAACCTTCAAGAAGCGACGCCAGACAAGTACTTCCTTGAAAAAGGAACAGATGTCGTGGCAGAACTGAAGAACCGTCCGATCATCGACCCGTTCAAAAAAGGATTCCTTGGAAATGTCATCGCGGAAGTCTTCAAACGGTTTGAGACGACAGAAACAAGCCGTATGCTCGACCGCATGAAAAACCTCGGATTCAAACACTCGACTCGTGCCGGTATCACGGTAGGGATCGCGGACATCATCGTTCTTCCGGATAAACAAGAAATCCTTGTTGAAGCGCAGGACAATGTCGACCGCGTCATGAAATCGTACCGTCGTGGTCTCATCACAGAAGACGAGCGCTATGAGCGCGTCGTTAAATCGTGGAATGATGCGAAGGATGAAATTCAGTCTCGTCTGATGAAATCCCTCAACCGTCTCAACCCGATCTTCATGATGAGTGACTCCGGTGCCCGTGGTAACGCGTCGAACTTCACGCAGCTCGCTGGTATGCGTGGACTCATGGCCGCTCCAAGTGGACGGATCATCGAGCTCCCGATCAAATCATCGTTCCGTGAGGGTCTAACGGTACAGGAATACTTCATCTCAACACACGGTGCACGTAAAGGTCTTGCCGATACAGCCTTGAAAACGGCTGACTCCGGTTACCTGACTCGTCGTCTCGTTGACGTCGCTCAAGACGTCATCATCCGTGAAGATGATTGTGGAACGGATCGTGGTATCCGCGTCACAGCACTCCGTGAAGGAACGGAAGAGATCGAAAGCCTCTACGACCGTCTTGTCGGCCGTACTGCATTCGAAAATGTCGTTCACCCTGAAACAGGAGAAGTCCTCGTTTCAACGAATGAACTCATCGATGAAGACATCGCGCGTGTCATCACTGACGCTGGTGTCGATAACGTTGAGATCCGTACTGCCTTCACATGTAACACAAGCCATGGTGTCTGTAAGAAATGTTACGGACGTAACTTGGCAACAGGCAACGACGTCGAAGTCGGCGAAGCTGTCGGTATCATCGCGGCACAATCAATCGGTGAGCCAGGAACGCAGCTTACGATGCGTACCTTCCACACAGGTGGGGTTGCCGGGGACGATATCACACAAGGTCTTCCGCGTATCCAAGAGTTGTTCGAAGCGCGTAACCCGAAAGGTCAAGCGGTCATCTCGGAAATCGATGGTCAAGTCATCGACTTCACGGAATCGCGTGACAAACGTGAATTGACGGTCCAAGGACTCAGCGAAACACGCACATACACGATCCCATTCGGTTCGCGTCTACGTGTTCAGCTCGGGGACGAGGTCAAAGCCGGTCAAGTCTTCACGGAAGGTTCGATCGATCCGAAAGAGCTCTTGAACGTTAAAGGTGTATCCGGCGTTCAGAACTACTTGCTTCAAGAAGTTCAAAAAGTATACCGGATGCAAGGGGTTGAGATCGGTGACAAACACGTCGAGGTCATGGTTCGCCAAATGATTCGTCGCGTACGTGTCATCGAGTCTGGTGAGACTTCACTCTTACCAGGTTCGCTCGTCGATATCAGCACGTTCAAGGAAGCTTGTAAAGAAGCGCTCCGTAACGGGAAAGCTCTCGCTTCGGCGAAACCAGTTCTTCTCGGTATCACGAAAGCGTCACTTGAAACAGATTCATTCCTATCGGCTGCGTCGTTCCAAGAAACGACTCGTGTCCTTACGGATGCAGCGATTAAAGGGAAGAGCGACTACCTTCGCGGCTTGAAAGAGAACGTCATCATCGGTAAGTTGGTTCCAGCTGGTACTGGGATGTCACGTTACCGTCAGATCGATCTCGAAGTAGCTGGCGAAGCACCTGTAGAAGCCGATTCTCCGGTAGAATAAAACGCCTTGACACGCCGGTATGGCGGTGCTACTATGATATAGTGTTGCCAACCGGCTGTGTTATTTTGGAGGATATCTTCATGTCTTACAAAAAAGTAGTCGGCGCAGATTTGAAGTTTGTCGGTCAAAAGCAAACGCTCAAAGCATTGCGATCTGGCAAGGCGTCGGAAGTGATCATTGCGGATGACGCAGATGAACACGTAAAACAAGCATTGCTCGAAGCGGCGAAACAAGCTAACGTTCCAGTCGTGAATGTTCCTTCTAAGCAAGAGCTTGGAAAAGCTTGTGGAATCGATGTCGCAGCAACAGCTGTTGCCATTAAGAAAGTTTGATAATGCGTTTTGTGTGGCGATGGAATGCCTGAGCCACGCAAAACGTTTCATTATGACTTTCGATGAACCACCCGGCTCGGTGGTTTTGAAATTTGTCATGAATTCAGGAAGGGAGGATCTCAAAGATGCCTACTATCAACCAATTAGTCCGTAAAGGACGTCAATCAAAAGTTGTGAAATCAGATTCGCCAGCGCTGAACAAAGGGTACAACAGCTTCATTAAAGCTCGTACTGACATCAGCTCACCACAAAAACGTGGTGTTTGTACTCGTGTAGGTACAATGACTCCGAAGAAACCGAACTCGGCTCTTCGTAAATACGCACGTGTACGTTTGACGAACACAATGGAAGTAACAGCTTACATCCCAGGTATCGGCCACAACCTTCAAGAGCACAGTGTTGTTCTTATCCGCGGCGGCCGCGTAAAAGACTTACCAGGGGTACGTTACCACATCGTTCGTGGTGCGCTTGATACAGCTGGTGTTGACGGCCGTATGCAAGGTCGTTCGAAATACGGTACGAAACGTCCTAAAGTTAAAAAATAATCTAGATATCTTAAGATATCACCTCACTATATGAAAGGAGGGACTCGGAATGCCACGTAAAGGTCAAGCAGAACGTCGTGATGTAATGGCTGATCCGATCTACAACTCTAAACTCGTTACCCGCCTTATCAACCGTCTTATGTTAGATGGTAAAAAAGGTACTGCTCAACAAATCTTATACAAAGCTTTCGAAACTATCGCTGAACGTTCAGGTCGCGATGCAATGGAAGTCTTTGAAGAAGCGATGAACAACATCATGCCAGTTCTTGAAGTTAAAGCACGCCGTGTAGGTGGAGCTAACTATCAAGTTCCTGTCGAAGTTCGCCCAGAGCGTCGTACGACACTCGCACTTCGTTACCTCGTGAACTACTCACGTCTCCGTAACGAAAAAACTATGGATGCGCGCCTTGCTAACGAAATCATGGACGCTGCAAACAACACTGGTGCTTCTGTTAAGAAGCGCGAAGATATGCACAAAATGGCGGAAGCGAACAAAGCGTTTGCTCACTACCGCTGGTAATTCCGAAAATCACCACCTCATGCATGCCATTTTCAATGGAATTATGAGGTGGCTTTCGGGTATAGTCATGACGTGTGGCAACACACGACCACTAAACTAAAATGCGAAAGGAGAATGTTTAAAGATGGCAAGAGAATTCTCCCTTAAGAACACTCGTAACATCGGGATCATGGCTCACATCGATGCTGGTAAAACAACAACGACTGAGCGTATCCTGTATTACACGGGTCGTATCCACAAGATTGGTGAAACGCACGAAGGTGCTTCACAAATGGACTGGATGGAGCAAGAGCAAGAGCGTGGGATCACGATTACATCGGCAGCAACAACTGCTCAATGGAAAGGTAACCGCGTAAACATCATCGATACACCTGGACACGTAGACTTCACAGTTGAGGTTGAACGTTCACTTCGCGTACTTGATGGTGCGGTAGCAGTACTTGACGCTCAGTCTGGTGTTGAGCCACAAACTGAGACAGTATGGCGCCAAGCTACAACTTACGGCGTACCACGTATCGTTTTCGTTAACAAAATGGATAAAATCGGTGCAGACTTCTTGTACTCGGTCGGAACGCTTCGCGAACGCCTCCAAGCGAACGCACACGCGATCCAACTTCCAATCGGTGCGGAAGATGAATTCAAAGGAATCATCGACCTCGTCGAACAGAAAACATACATGTACGGTAACGATCTCGGAACTGACATCGAAGTGACTGACGGTTTCCCAGCTGATCTCGCTGATCAAGCTGAAGAACTCCGTGGATCATTGATCGAAGCAGTTGCGGATTACGAAGAAGAATTGATGATGAAATACCTCGAGGGTGAAGAAATCACAATCGACGAGTTGAAAGCGGCTATCCGTAAAGCAACTCTGACAGTTGACTTCTATCCTGTACTCGTAGGTTCGGCATTCAAGAACAAAGGTGTTCAGCTCATGCTTGACGCAGTTCTCGATTACCTCCCATCACCAATCGACGTAAAAGCGATCTCAGGTATCGACATGGATACGGATGAAGAAATCGTGCGTGAGTCTTCGGACGAAGCACCATTCTCTGCACTCGCGTTCAAAGTCATGACTGACCCTTACGTCGGTAAATTGACATTCTTCCGTGTGTACTCTGGTACAGCTTCGGCAGGATCGTACGTTAAAAACTCAACAAAAGGCAAACGTGAGCGTCTTGGACGTATCCTTCAAATGCACGCAAACAGCCGTGAAGAGATCCCGATGGTATACGCGGGTGACATCGCTGCAGCTGTAGGTTTGAAAGATACAACTACTGGAGATACGCTTTGTGCAGAGAAAGACAACGTCGTTCTCGAATCAATGACATTCCCAGAACCAGTTATCTCTGTCGCTATCGAACCAAAAACGAAAGCTGACCAAGATAAAATGGGTCAAGCCCTCGCTAAGCTTGCTGAAGAGGATCCAACGTTCCGCACTGAAACAAACCCAGAGACTGGTCAAACGATCATCTCAGGTATGGGTGAGCTTCACCTCGACATCATCGTTGACCGTATGCGTCGCGAGTTCAAAGTCGAAGCAAACGTTGGTGCTCCACAAGTAGCTTACCGTGAAACGATCCGCCAAGCGGCGAAGATCGATTCGAAGTTCGCTCGTCAATCTGGTGGTCGTGGTCAGTATGGTCACGTCGTCGTAGAATTCGAGCCGAACGAAGAAGGCGCTGGCTTCGAGTTCAACAACAAAATCGTCGGTGGTGTTGTTCCACGTGAATACATCCCAGCGGTTGAAAACGGAATCGAAGAAGCACTTCAAAACGGTATCCTTGCTGGTTACCCGGTCGTTGACGTAAAAGCTTCACTCGTCTTCGGATCGTACCACGATGTCGACTCAAACGAGATGGCATTTAAAGTTGCGGCTTCAATGGCAGTCAAACAACTCAAAGATAAGAGCGGCGCTGTTATCCTTGAGCCAATGATGAAAGTTGAAATCGTCATCCCAGACGAATACATGGGAGACATCATGGGTGATGTTACATCACGCCGTGGTCGCGTAGAAGGTATGGAAGCACGCGGTAACGCTCAAGTTGTCCGTTCAATGATTCCACTTTCTGAAATGTTCGGATACGCTACTGGTCTTCGTTCACGCACACAAGGTCGCGGAACGTACTCGATGCACTTCGATCACTACGAAGAAGTACCGAAATCAGTTGCGGAAGAAATCATCAAAAAAGCGAACGGCTAATCCTTCACAGGTTGTCACGCTTTTATGATTAGTGTAAGCTAAGGAAGGTGTACGTTATCTTACGACTCACCTTCCTAGTTATAAAAAATTATTAGACACATAGAGGAGGAATTCAGAATGGGTAAGGAAAAATTCGACCGTTCTAAACCGCACGTTAACGTTGGTACAATCGGCCACGTCGACCACGGTAAAACAACTTTAACAGCAGCTATCTCAGCTGTACTTGCAAAAGCACAAGGTAAAGCTGCAACTAAGTTTGACCAAATCGATGGTGCTCCAGAAGAGCGCGAGCGCGGTATCACAATCGCAACAGCTCACATCGAGTACGAAACAGAAAAACGCCACTATGCACACGTTGACTGCCC
>NZ_DFQK01000013.1:0-22869 GCF_002377745.1 Exiguobacterium sp. UBA3491 | reverse complement strand
CTACAGCCATCGCAGGCTGTGCGAGCAGGGACTTTCCTCAAAGCATCGAAATGCCCCGCGATTGTCCGAACCAACATAGTCACTGCTTATGAGTGTAGCGTAGATGCCGCTTTCCTGCAAGAGGCAATTCTCGTTTTATAAACGAAAAAGTTGCGTCTCCGCCTCATTTCACGGTATAGTACAAGAGTTCAGAAGGGGGCATGCAGCATGAAAAAACGACGCTCTGGTACGAACCGGCGAACGGTTCGCAAGTTGACATTCCTGATCGAGATCGACGAGATCAAGGCACTTCATCTGCGAAACGGCATCTTCGCCTTCTATCGTCAAGGAGAGCTCATCCACGCGTTCGAGCCGTTCAACGTCAAGGCGCCCGATGCACTCTCAAAACGTAGCTATCATTTCGATCAACACGATATCTTGCTTATGAACGAACGTTTCCCTGAGCAAATCCCGTTGTATGATGAAGCGATGACGTTACGCTCTTGGGCCGACCAGGTCGCTTATGGTTTATACCAATTGATCGATTCCAGTCGCCTGTCTTTCGTCCATGAGGATGACACAGGATACAAGATGGAAGCGATGATCACATGGACTGGAGAGGCATTGACGCCTCCGACGCCCGTCTATAAAAAAGGAAAAGACCCGAAGTAACCTTCAGGTCTCGTACGGCGCTTCCCACTCAGTGGGAGGCGCTTTTTTATTTGACTGTCAGTAAGCGTTCGACGGTCCGCGTATGCCGTCCACCTGTCGTTGTAAAGACAAGCTTATATGACCCCTTGTCTTTCAACTTATACGTAAACTTATGCGTACCATTCGTTAAATTCGATTGCGTGAATGTCTTAACGACCTTCCCGTCCTTATAGAGACGTGTCGTCGTCTTCGCACTCGCATACTCATCAAAATAGAATGTAAACGCCTGATTCGGCTTAACCGTTGCCGGTAACGAGATCTTCGAGATCGGTGCCGGCAGTGTCGCTAAGATTCCGGCATTCAAGCGACCTGCTCCGTAATGCAACTTCGTATCACCTGATTTTTTCGTCGCTGCAGCATATAACTTACTGCGCATCGTCGTGTTCGAGACGAATGGGTTCTTCGATTTCGCGAGCGCCAACACACCACTGACGACCGGTGTCGCCATCGATGTGCCGTCCAAGTAGCCGTACTTGTTGCCGACGATTGTCGAGTAGATCCCTTCCCCCGGTGCCATGATGTTGACTCCTTTCCCGTAGTTCGAGAACGTCGAGGCACGCCCCAGCGTTCCGACGGACCCGACACCGACGACTTGACTCATCGATCCTGGGAAGAGTACTTTATTGCGCCCGTCGTTTCCGGCTGCTCCGACGACAAGTATGTTCTTCGCTTCCGCCTTTTTGACCGCTGCTTCCATGTACGGATCAAACTCATATTGTCCGAGTGAGAGATTGATGACATCTGCTCCCTGCTCGATTGCATACAAAATACCGTCGCCGATGTCGATCGATGCGGCAAAGTCTCCATCGAAGACATCGGCCCCGATCAGTTTGACACCAGATGCGACACCGACGATCCCTTGACCGTCTTCACGCGCCGCGACGATACCGGCGACGTGTGTCCCGTGATCGTCAGGTTTCCGGATTCCAGAAATCGTCGTCGTCTTATAGATGACGTCCTTGAACTCGCGATGTTTCGTATCGATTGCATCATCGATGATTGCAACTCGGATATCCGATTTTCCGCGGCTGTACTTCCAGTAAGCCGGAATGCGTGACTGATCAAGATACGTTTGTTGAAATTGAGCGGAATCCGTTGCTCTCTTGACGTCCGTGATTGGAATCAAATCGGCATCAATATCCTTTTCTTCGAGATGCGCAAGCGGCTCAACGAGCGAGAATCCTTTTTGTTTCAAGGCACGAATCTCGGTCAGCCCCTGATTCGCCAACCACTCTTGTTTTTGTTGTTCTGTAAACGTCGGATCATATTGTACGTATTGAGACTGCGCGAAAGCAGACGTTGGCATGGCGACGATTGTTGCTAGCGTGAGTAGTGCAAGTTGCTTTTTCATGGGAACCCTGCCCTTCTCTGATTACGCGCCGACCGAAGAATCGTCTGGACTAAAGCGGAACCGTGCCGTCCGGTTCTTCGCTGACTTCAAAAGGAATGATCTTTCCGATCGTCACGTAAGCATAATAGCGTGCAAGGACCGCACGCCAACGCGTTGCATCAATCCCCGTCAGGTCTTCACCTAACGGGGAACCGTCGAATGTCTCGAACTGTTGGCAAAAGAAGGCTTCTTCCTCCTCATGCCACGTCACTTCTTCGCCGATGAACCCGGTCGAAAAGCGGACAAAATCCGCAATCGAGGGTCCAATCACTTCTGCCGGCAAGCGTTCGCTCATCCGTCCGACCAGTTCATACCGGTCGCGTTGTGCTTGTTCCGCTTCTTCAATCGAATGACACAGCAGCACTTCACGATTTATTTCTACTAACACGACATAGTCACCACTCGGTAAATTGACGTGAATCATCCCTACACCCCTCGGACTGAATTCGTGCGGCTTCTAGGTGTCATTTTTTCTTCGATAATTTATAATGTCCATTTTCGATCAAATGTTAATTCAATCGGCTCGTTATCTTTCGACTTTAACATAACGACCCGCGTCGTTTCAATTTGATCGACGAGATCCGCTTGACGAAGAGACTGAATTTCCTTTGAAGAACCGGCTTCAATCCGGTCTCTGTAAGGGGCAAGCAAGTCTTGTTGATTGCTTGCGAGTGCGTACCAGGCAAGACGGGCAAACGGTTCGTCCTTCGCCGTTTCAAGCGCATAACTCTCGAAGATATCTGGAAGATAACTGCTAAATTGATCAAGCGCGTCGATTCGTTCAGCGACATCTAAAATCGTCAACCAGCTCGGGAGTGAAAGCAACGATTCGCTCGACCACCAGTCGAGTAAATCGACATGTTCTTTAAGTAATTGATGAGCTTCCGGTCGATCGATCATATGTTGTAGCGTCTGGATGAGTTCGTTCCAGGCAAGTGACCAGTACTCCTCTGATGGATTAGCTGAAAGGAAAAATTGACGATAGACCGTCAACAATTCCGAAACGTCCGTTAATGGTTCGACTTCTAGCCGTTGATTGAATCGGCTAACTGCTTTTGTAAAATAATTTGGTTCAAGCGTCAGTGCCATATAAAGTAATTTTGGTGCATTTTTAATTTCGCCTTGATCGACCGTCTCAAATAATTCTTGAATCCATTCTGGTTGTGGTTGTGTCATAATCTTTTTCCTCCGTCTAGTAAATTTATTTACTATACCCGAAAAAAGATTGGTTAAATCCTTTCTTCTCTAAATCGCTCCGATTCGTTGGGCGGTTTCCTCCGAACACAAGACGATCAACGTCCCGTTTTTCGGAATCGCTTCATCGAGTCGACGGTTCAAATCGAGTCGTTTTCCATCAGATAAGATCGTCACGCCTTCTTCAAGCAAAGCATGATAAGCGTCACGGTACGTCCCCCACTCCGGTCTACTCGGAATCGAGAACATGCCTTCACCGTCCTTCGTCAACAAATCCGTCACGACCTTCGTCACACCAGGATGATGGGACGCGAGGATCGCCATCCGGGCAATCGTCTCATCACCAAGTAACACCTCATCAACCTTAACCTGTTCGAAGCTGTCGAGGTGTTCTTCAAGCATCATTTCGACGATTGTATAAATGTTCGGATTCGCCCGTTCGATGCTTGAAGCAATCAACAATGTCCGTCCGTCAGCATGGACCGGTGGAATCGAATGATCGGCGAGGACGATCGCGCGAACTGCCTTTTCGATGTGTGCCCGTTCGAGCGTCGATGTCAGTGCCGGATCACCACAGACGTAATGAAATCGTGGGTGACTGAATGGCTCGCGCTCTAGGTCGTCGACGAGGACGACATCCGTATGTTCGATCAATGACTCGATGACGTGCTTCGAACGCCGACTGTATCCGAAGACGACCGTATGTCCTGTTTCCTTCACTTGTAATAACCCTCTTTCCTTTTGATTACGAATCAACTGGACACCGTCGACCAGTTTTGAGATCAATCCACCGACGATCCCGATCCCGAAGATGAAGACGAAAATCGTCAGAATCCGACCGGTATCCGAGTTCGGGAAGAAGTCGCCGTACCCGACCGTGACGACGGTCGTCATCGTCCAGTAGACGGCCCGGAAGTAGGAACCGAACGTCTCTGGCTCAAGCGCATACATGATGCCCGCGACACCAAAGACGAAGATCAAAGATGCATATCCGAGCGTCCGCATGCGTAAAAACGATACTTTTCGTAAAAAACGTAACCAGAGCATCTTTTTTTCATTCCTTTCGAACAATCCGGTCTCTTCCCCTGTCAATAAGGGCGAAGGAGGTGATACACATGACACAAGCAGAAGAAATCAAGACGAGTCTCGTCATCGTCTTCGAGCGGAAGGACAAGGTGACAGCAAACGGTGATGCCGTCGTTGCTCGCCGCCGCTATAACGGCTTACGTTCGAATCTTCCAGCAGACGTCGTCGCTTCGATCGGTCAAGCGGTCGGCAGCTTACTCGACGGACGCTACGCGCTGACGGAAATCAGCCGTGACTACGCTTTACTGAAGGCATAACTTGTCCCTACATTTCATGAAAGGAGTGACCATTGATGGAACATACGATCGTCCTGACATTTGATACGGTGACGAAAAAACCGTATCGCTTACGGATCGCTGGTGCGAAGGAAAATGCGACCGTGGCTGAGATCAAAGCAATCGGTGACTTGTTCGTCGCCCATGACCCGTTCATGAACGGTGTCACACGTCTCGCGTCCGCTGAATTGCAAAATAGTTCGGAATCGCCATTCGTGTTGTAAGCTTTTTCAGTCCATCGTCACGGGATTACGTGACGATGGCTTTTTTTTGGTATACTAGAAACATCAACCAGCTGAAAGGAAGTCAATTTATGGCCAAACGCCCACTCACTCCTCGCGAATGCGAACTCGTCGTCTGTAGTCTCTACGTAATGGAACTCATCCCGTTCGAAGGCATCATGGAACGTCTCGAATCCATTACGCTCCGAGACATCATCGGCCCCGTCGCACGTGGTGAATCGACGCGGGAGCAAGCTGCTGACGCGCTTGACCAGTACATCAAGGTCCGACGTCGCCGGTTCCGCAACGTCCCACCGGAACATCTGTGGTCGCTTGACGACCGGATTGAACAAGAAGCATTGCGGATGATCCGCAAGCGTTCGCCGCTCTCGGCAGGAGAAAAGCTCCAGCCGAAAGCCATTCCTCATGAAATGGGTGATACGGTCGAGTTGAAAGTGACCGAAATTCAGGATCGCAACAACAAAGTGACCTTGATCGGGAAAGTCGGAAACGTCACGGCGAAGCTCCCGGTCGCGAACCGTCAAGCCTATAAAGGCAATAAGACGATCTCTGCCTGGATCACGGGTGTCGAGAAAAAACCAGCCTTACTTCATCTGTCGACATCCGACTACGGTAAGCATCAGCCGTCAGACGACGTCAAAGCAGCGTACGCGACTGCCGTTGCCGCGTTACGTCGTTATTTCGAAACGAACGAACTCCCGACGACCGAAGAAGTCGATCTCGCGAAATCACTGTTCCAACGGATGATCCGTCGCGATCAGAATGATTGGTTCACGGTGTACGTCGCGATGGGTCGTCCGCAACTTGATCACGTCCGGCGCTGGGTCAAGGTCATTCAGATGCTCGCTCGCTCACTGCGCGGAGACGAGGAAGCGACACAACAACTCGCTTCGCAGGAAGATCGTTTCTTCAAGGACGCTTTATTGCGTGCCTGTAAAGCAGCAGAGAAAAATTTCACGTCTTGATGCTTTCGCCCTAGAATGTATCGATTCCTAGTCAAAACGAAAAAAACGCTTCGGACCGGATAAGTTTTTCCGGGACGAAGCTTTTTTTCGTGAATCATTGAACCGCAAAATCATAGATACGCGTTCCTTTTTTACGACTCGCATCTTTGATTTCTCCTTGATACATCAGTTGCTCATTCTTCAGATCGATCACGGACACTTGGAATCCATCGTTTGTCTCGGAAGAGAGATAAAGCTGCATCTCGTCCGTCGAATCCAACCAATCAATCTTTTTCAAAACGAGCGGACTGCTTACGCTATGCTCGGATAATCGTTTTGTTTCCAAGTCGAACATCGACCATTCGATTCGTTTCGTCTCCCCTTCCGGCAAGCGGAAGCCGATGAGATAACGACCGTTCGCATAGGGCGTATAACTGATTTGCTGCTGATTCAACTCCTTGATGGAACGAACGTTTTTGCCGTCATCGAGGAAATAAGATAGTTTAGTGTTCTCCTCATCGCTGTCAGACGGTTGTTCCGTGTAGACCACCTCGTTTTGGTGAATCGCTAAAAATTGACGAGCGTGTTTAGGCGCTACTGGCTTTTGAAGAACGATCTCTTCGACTCGGTCGCCTGTTAAATCGAGCACAAGCAGTTTCGTTTCCCTTGGTTGATCAACTCGATCGAGTTGGATGTAGACCTTCATCGCCTGTTTATTGATGACACTGGCTTGTATGTCCATCCCCGTCTCAAGTTTTGTATCATACTGAAATGTTTTCTCGAACATCTCCTCCGTCTTAAACGTAAACATCTTAAATTGCAGTTTATTGTGTTTGATCTGAATCGCATACTCCGATTGTCCATCTCCACTTACATTCGTTTCCATTTGCGTCGTGAATTCGTAATATTTATCTGGTAAATCCGTCATGCTATCTTCACGGAATAGTTGCCCGACGTAAGAATTTGACTGTTTTTCGATATCTCCCTTAGCATTGACATCATAAATTGTCGAACGCATGCCTTTCGTCTGAAGACGTAAATTAAAATTTTCGATTTGCGAAGGTTTTCCACTGACGGTCTCGAGCGAAAAGTCTGCTCCTTTGATTGACAGCGTGTAGCCGATGTAGCTTCCGATTGTTATGAGAATGATCACTCCATAGATCAGAAGTTGACGATATCGTTTCATGAGATTTCTCCTTTAGACGGATAGACGCGTCTGGACTAACCGCAGATTTTTGTACGACACATATAACGTTAAGAGCACGATGTACCCGAGATAAAATTGCATGTGCAGTTGACTCAAATCGTTCGAAATAGCTGACAATGCTAAGCCCAAAATGATATAACCGCCAATCAACGCAATCCCGTGTAATCCGACGAGCAAGAACGCTTTTCCCTTTCGGAACGATCGTTCAAGTAATACTGTCATGAAGACAAACGAGATGACGATGAATGACATCAGTAAGATGAATAAAATATCACTCGGATACATCGTATAGAACAAATTCATGTAGAAGGAGTATTCATTGATGCTGGCTGTGACCTGTTGAGCATCTGGTAACAACCATAAGTAGAGATTACGACTAAGTAACAACAGCCCCCACTGAATTCCGATCAAACTAGTAACGACAAGTAAGAGTGCCGTCATTTTCGATCCAAAAATCGCCCGGCGTGATCCCGGTAACAATAGCAATCTGTAAATGTACTTCGTTTCACCCATCCAGTCGCGGTACCAAATCCAGAACGCAAATAGGATGATCATCCCCATCGCTAATACAATGACTGAATCGTAAAAATCCGTTGCCTGTGCGAATGTCAACGCACCACCTGCTCGCGCAATTGCGTCCATTTCTGATATCTGTTCAATCCGCATTGTTTTCTCGATCGTGCTTTGATAATCGTAAATTTGATAGAGCAGTGACGCGATTTCCGCGACGATCAAGCCTGAAATCAACAACACCAGTAATTTCGTACTTCGTTTTAGTTCTTCATTCGTTAATAACAACCAGCGTTTCATCCTTGATATACCTCCCGCATCCGGTCTTGGACCGATTGATGATGATGACCTCGCAGTTCATCCGTCTCTTTGACTTCGACGATCTGACCGTCTCGTAAGAACAACACTCGGTCGATCACTTGCTCGACTTCAGCGATTTCGTGAGTCGTCATCAGGATACTCCGTCCTTCCATGAACTCACTTGAGAAAATCCAGGCAATCTGTTCCTTCATGAACAAATCGATTCCCGCGAGCGGTTCGTCGAGTAATATGTATGGACGATCGAGGGCAAATCCTAAGACGAGATTGAACTTCGCTTTGTTCCCTTTTGATAAGTTCGCCATTTTATCCGTCGTAAACAGCTGAAACGTCTGCAGTAACCGTTCCGCTGTCTCTTGATTCCAATCTGGATAATGATCTGCCATATATGCGAGTGCTTGTCCGATCGTCATGTAGCTCGGCATCGTCTGAAGATCAGGCACGAACGCAATTTTGTCGCGCGATGTTTTACCGTCGACCGTCACCGTCCCGGCATCTACCGGAATCAGACCGAGAATTGCTTTTAGGATCGTCGACTTCCCTTCCCCGTTCAAGCCGATCAGACATGTCACTTCGTTTAGACCGACGGAGAACGTCACGTCACGCAAGACCTGTTTTTTCCGTCCATATCGCTTCTGTAATCCTTTTACCTCAAGCATTCGGTTCACCCTCCTTGATTATCACCATTGTATTAAGACAATAGTACATCTGTTAACTGTATGGTACATGCCATACAGTCTAGCGTCAACTTGTTTTTTTCTCATGTTATCCAGAAAATGAAAAAAGAGCCGGGCAGCAACGACCGACTCGTTCTATGCGTCTATAAAAAAAAGAGAGGACATCCTAACGGACGCCCCCTCTGAAAACGTGACTGGTGTTTCAATAAATATCAATCGTCGACTCCAGTGCCCGGCATGTCCGACGCACGGTCGGTAAGAAGTCAGTCCGTTTTGCGACACCGCCTTCAATCTGGACATGCTGAATGCCTTTCTTCCGCTGCATCGCTGTTAAGACCGTGACCAGTTCGATGAACCAATTCGAGATCAGTTCGACAACCTGTTCGTCAAAAGCGGCAGCGCCATACACATCATACCCGTTCTCGCAGAGATGGTTCGGGAAGCGGGCTTTGAACCGATGAATCAAAGTGTCCGTCGTCGGAATCAAAAATTCGTCGTAGACGACACGTTGTTCGGCATCAAGCGTTTGTTCTGTCACACCATCCATCATCAAATGTGGCTGATTGCCGATATTCAATGTCCAACTCGTCTTCTTTCGCTCGCCAGTGGAAGTGATCGTTCGCATGGTTTCATCCATCTCCTTTTGATGTGTAAGCGTTTACCTTCTCATTTTACCTGTCATTTGACCTGTTCTGCAACCGTCAACTTGACCATTTTATAATGATGACTTCGCTTGACATTCAGTCTAACAAATTCAACGCTTTTTGACGATGTCAGGAATTAACATCGTCCTTGTAAATGTAGACAGCAACGAGATCGATCAAGACATGGATGATGATCAACGGCCAGAGTGTTTCGAGTGCTAGATACAAGTAACCGAATCCCGCCCCGATCAGTCCCGTGACGAGGATCGCAAACCATCCTTGATAACGATGTGCGACACCAAACAAGATTGCCCCGATCCAGACGAAGCTGACTTCAGAGAATGGTAAAAATAATCCAAGCGTATGGAAGAGAAACCCGCGATAGATCAACTCTTCCGTCACTCCTGCCATCAGCGCGACCATCTGAAACCCGGTCCGTTCCTCTTTCGTTCGCGGCAGAATCAGTCGCTCCGCCTCACTTTGATAAAGCGGCAACAATCGTTTGCGAAACGCCGGAACAGTCGCCGTCAAAATTAAAACGAAGCAGAGAAGGACGATCAGTCCGATCGTCGCGTACCAGACCGGACCACTTGGGACAAAAAACGTCAAGCCGATTTCCGGCAACTGTGTGCCGCTGATCAGTGTTCCACCGACGAGCAACAAACATAAGATCCCGCTCGACTGGACCATCGAGGGGTAGAATTCCTTGCGAGGAACGATCGTCAAATCGACCGGACGGACCGCCGCGATGATCGAAAGAACGACGAGTAATCCGAGTAAAAACCCATTTACGAAAAGATACATGACTTCGACTCCTTTTTTGATTCCACACTCCCGTCACAGAAAGTGCTATTAGACCCTACTAAAATATGATACCATTCAGTGGAATCCTAAACAGAGGAGAGAACAATATGCGAAAAGTTTTTCGAATCAGCATCTTGTTCGTACTGTTCGCCCTCATCGTCAGTAGCTTCATCTACTGGCAAAATCGGGAACGTGTTCAAAATGAAATGTATCGTACGTATTATGGACAGCATGGCGTACCTGCCGAGAACATCGACATCTACGAACAAGCCGCGGCACGTTACGGCATCGACTGGAAGCTACTCGCCTCCATTCATCGCGTCGAGACGATCTTCTCGAACTCTTCAGCGATGCAATCGTCCGTTGGCGCCATCGGCCCGTTCCAATTCATGCCGAAAACATGGGTCGGTTGGGGATACAAAGGTGGCACGTCGCTCGGTGACATCGAGCATGACGGCATTGACGTCACGGATCCAAAAGCCATCGAGAAGTATGGGGGTCTCGGAGTTGACGCGGACGGTGACGGGAAAGCCGATCCGACAAGTCTCGTCGACAGCGCCCACACGGCAGCGAAATACCTGAAGCAACACGATGTCACACAGACATCCGACCGAGACACGCTCGCGACAGCACTGTTTGAATACAATCGCAGTGAACAATATGTCTCTGACGTGCTCGCCCAATACGATCGTTACCAGCACCATGTCGAGGCGATCGATGCGAACGACCTCGACCTCAAGAAGAAGACACTCGCGTTCTTCCTTCGCATCAGCTCACGTTTGACCAATTAAAAGGAGGCACCACCCATGACACCAGCCGATTCTTCCGAACTCTTGATTGAGGAATCGTCGATCCGCGTCCAGACGACGTTTGATCGAGACAAGACGAAACGCTATTTACGCAGCTATATCTTTGACGACATCGCAGAAGGAACGCACGTCGCCGCTTTAATCTACACACCACGGACGACGGACGCCTTTCTCTCTGGAACGACGACACAACGTGCGTACAATTTGATGAAGAAGTATGTCAATGACCCCGTCAAACAATATGACATCATCAGTTTGATGCCGGACCTGCTCGTCAGCGAGGATCTGCCGTTCGCGCAAGCAAGCTTCGATGAGACGAACTTTGAGTTCGTCGCGAAGACGCTTGCCGATGTCAAAGCGAAAAATGGCGTCGTCCTCTGTGGCTGGGGATCGCCTGGTCGCCTGATGCACCACCTGCCGGCATATGAGGAACTGTTTGATCAGTATGCTGACATCCTCTATTGCTCCGGCATCACGAACAAAGGTGAACCGAACCATCTACGTTTGACGATGGACGATAGCCCGATGATCACGTATAACGACATGAAACAAAAAGCGAAAAAATTGCGTCGTAAATGACACAACAGACCCTTCCATAACAGAAAGGGTCTTTTTTTGAAACATTTTCCATCAGCTTCGCGTATAATCAAAATCTACATACTACATAGTAAAGAAGGTCATACGATGCCATTTTGGGATGAAGATTTACGAGAAGAAACGATCACTTCAGTCAAAGAAACAGACATTCAACGAATCGAGCAAGCCGTCAACGGAAGACTCCCTGCTCGTTACCTCGAACAAATCCGGGAACAAAACGGTGGGTCTCCAGAAGCTACTGCGGTGATGGTCGAGTTCGAGAATACATGGTCTGATAAAGAAACTGGATTACATCTCCCACTCAGCTCAATGATGGAATTAACATTCGAGCGGTATCTAGACGAATTGTCGGTCCTCCGGGAGTGGGATGTCGAAGGAAACGTCATGATGTTCGCGGAAGGAGAAGGGAGCTATTTTTGGTACTTCCACTTCATGGAGGCTGCTGAGCCGACTGTCTGGTGCCTCGATATTTCGGATGAAACGACCTATTTTGTCGCGGCGACCTACGACGAGTGGTTAACGAAGCTGAGTAGCGATGTTCCGGAAGTCGTCATGCCGGATGTCGTATTTCTGACGCTACCTGAAATCAAGGACATCCTTCGTGGTGATGACGAAAATGAAAAACTCCTCGCCTACTCCCACTGGATGATTCTCGATGAAGAACAGGAAGAACTCATCGAAGCGTTCATGACACTGATCGAACGAAACGACCAGCCTGATTTCCTTGGCTCCTATGCGTATTACCTCATGGAAGTCTTGACGAACAACCCTGAGTTATTAGAACAGAAACGAGCCGACGTCACGGCCTTGATTCTCAGCAAAGGTGACGACCTCGATGCAGAAGACTTACTATCTTGGATGGATGAAGAGATAGACGAAGACATGTAATCTATATAAAAAAATCCTGTATTCCTCGTCCATCTGGATGAAGAATACAGGATTTTTGCATTTATCTTGTTCTAAACATCAAGACAACATCAACTCAAGCAGACAGTCGACGAGATCCTTCTCGAGTTCGAGTGCTTGCAACTGGTGCATCATGTTGACCGGGTCGAGCTTTTGTGACAATAGACGGTAGAGACGATCCTTCAAATCATAGCTGATCTCCGCTTGATCGAGGAACGCATACAACCGGTCCATCTTGTTCTCGTTCGTCGACATCTCGACTTGGAGCGACAACGTGATCGTATCGGTCACTTCACCCAGTTCGACGCGAAGGGACTGCGTCGCATGATCATAGACACCGGTGACACTCTCTCCGTCGCGCTGGACGTATCCTTCACGGACTCCACGTAAGATTAACGTAATCGAGCGGTTTTCCGGTAGCAAGTCACGATGTCCAGTCGGTGCAGCGATCGTCAGTTCACGCGATTCCCAATCGAGCGCGAATGTCGTCTCAACATTGACGCCGTCGCGGTGTGCGACCCCTGTGCTGTCGTCTTCAAACAACGTAAACCGGTTCGATGCTCCCGGGAAGACGACGACTTCGAGATCGTCCGGATTATGCAATGCATTCGAATGTTCGAGATGACGACCGAGTGGGACGATCGCACCGGCTTTCGCGAGTACGCCTTGGTCTTCGAGATAGCGGAACAGACGGATCTGTTTGCCGCCACGGTACCGGTGCCCATTGAAGAAATCGAACCATTCCCCTTCTGGCAACCATGCAGTCGCAGCCGTCATGTGCAGTTTCCGGTGCATCGGTGTGACCATCGGCGCGACGATCAATTCCGTTCCGAAGTAGAACTGATTCGGGACGTTGTAGGCTTGATCGTCTTCTGGATGCTCATAATACATCGGTGAGACGAGGGGCAAGCCGTCAAAGTGATTGCGGGCATTCATCGTGTAGATGTACGGCACGAGCTGATGCCGGAGTCGTAAATATTTCTTCATGACGTTCGCCGCATCGGTCGAATAGCGCCATGGTTCCTTCCCATTGAAGATGCTCATCGTACTATGCAGACGCATGATCGGACTGAAGACACCGTACTGGAGCCAACGTGTCGATAACTCGTCATCTTTTTCCCCGCGCTGGTGCCCCCCGATATCATGACTCCACCAGCCGTAACCGATGTTCGACGCTGTCGCCGTGAAATACGGCTGGAATTGGAGCGATGCCCACGAGATGATCGTATCGCCCGAGAAACCGACCGGATAACGATGACTTCCGGGTCCCGCGTAACGCGAGAAGATCAACGGTCGATTACCATCGCGGGCGATATCAAGCGCATGATAATGATTGAGCATCCAGAGCGGATCGAGCCCCTTCATCTTCGAGTTCGCGCCCTGCTGCCAGTCGATCCACCAAAAGTCGACCCCATCCGCCTCATGCGGATGATGCAACTTCGTGAAGTAGTTCTCAATGAACGTCCGGTCCGAAAAATCAAACGGAATCCGAACATCCGATTCGGGATCAACGCCCATCGCGACCGCCATCGCCTCGTATGCTTCCTCAAACCCACGCACCCCGTCCGCCGGGTGCAAGTTAAGCGTGACCATCCGGTCGTCGTCCTTCAACCATTGCAAGAAGCCCCGTGGATCCGGGAATAGATCACGGTTCCACGTATAACCCGTCCAACCGCTCCCGTATCGTTCCGGAATATCGGTGACGTGCCAGTCCATGTCGATGACACTGACCGAGAACGGAATATCTTCCGTCTTGAAGCGTGTCATCAAATCCTTGTATTCCTTCTCACTATAACGCCAGTAGCGACTCCACCAGTTACCGAGTACCTGACGCGGTAACATCGGCGTCGGTCCTGTCAGGTGGTAGAAGTCACGCAGTGCCTGTTTGTAGTCGTGACCGTATCCGAAGTAATAGATGTCATGCGTACCGGAGCGTCGCGGTTCGACGAAGTGGTCTTCCGTCAGCACGAAGGCGTTCGAATCGTCGATCGCCGCGTATCCTTGCCGTGAGACAATTCCTTCTTCGAGAGGAATGACACCGTCCGCGTGGTCAAGCGTCCGTGCCGTTCCTTTTAATGTCCGGAGCGGTCCGCCGAACGTATAACGGCTGTAATAGGTACTGAAGTTCCCTAAGACATCGATATAAAGTGTGTTCGCAGCGAACGGTCCCTTCGTATAATGTAGATGGACGTGCTCGGTGATGATTTGCAATTCTTCCTCGTTTTCGACGATGCGATAAGCAGGTACCGGGAAATCACGATTGAAGACCGTTTGGGTCGGTCGATCCTCGAATTGTCCATCCGCCGCGTATTCGAGTCGGATCATCCGACTCGTCAAGACCGTGAAACGGTAGACATCTCCTTGGATGATAGCGTCTGGTCGTGCTTGTGGTTTCATGTCGCGCGTGTAGAAATGGGATTCATCAATTGTTCGCATACGAATTCGGGACTTCCGCCCCTTTCACTTCCTTCCAGGCTAAGTAGTGTGCAACCGATTACACATCTAGTGTATAAGAGTTCATGTTCCCACTTCAAGGAAGAATGAATCAAAAAAACGTCCCGCACCTGAAAATCGATGCGGGACGTTGCGTCATAATAAGGGTGAAATCAAGCGCGAAAGTGACTCGAAAATCCGGAAGCGGAGCGGACGTTTGACGTAATCATTCGATGATAACTGAATCGAGACGTCGAAATCAGCAATGAAGTCACGCTCGAGCTGTTCGGCACTTTCCGTATCGTACAAGAACGCCATTAGCTCATAGTTGAGGACAAAACTGCGAATGTCCATGTTTGCCGTTCCGACAGCCCCAATCTTGCCGTCGACGAGAAATAGTTTGGCATGGATGAAGTGACGGTTGTACGTGTAAATCTTGACCCCATCTTTCAGGAGTGGTCCAAAGTAGGAACGGGTGCCGTAGTAAGACGTAAAGCTATCGCCTTTCCCCGGTGTCAGGATGCGGACGTCAAGCCCGGCACGTGCAGCAAGTCGAAGTAACGTCATCGTCTCATTGTCCGGAATCAAATACGGTGTCGCAATCCAGATCGAGCGTTGCGCCGAGATGATGGCCGCAATCAAGGCATTGCGAATCGCGGGATCCTTTGAGGTCGGTCCGCTCGTGACGATTTGAATCGCTCCGTCGGACGCAACATCATGTTTCGGGAAGTACTGGTGGATTGTCTCTTCCCCCGCAAACGTCTCCCATGTGTCGTCCGATTCGATTTGGGCATAAATCCAGTCGTCGAGGAACGTCGCTTGTAATTCCTTAACGGCACGCCCTTCGAGCCGTAAGTGCGTATCGCGCCAAAACCCGAACTTCTTACTCTTGCTATCGTACTCATCACCGACGTTCAGTCCACCGGTGAAGCCAACCTTCCCATCAACGACGACGATTTTCCGGTGATTGCGGAAGTTCGCCGTGAAGATGAATAAGGGACTCGAGATTGGATCATAGGCTGCGATATGTGCCCCAGCGTCGCGTAACGGACGTAGGAAATTCTCACCAAGCATATAGCTTCCAAGTCCGTCATACATGAACCGCACTTCGACTCCCGCTTCGAGTCGCTCGATCAATGCTTCCCGGATTGCCTTGCCTGTCTCATCGTTTCGATAGATGTAGTACTGGATGTGGACGTGATGTTTCGCTTGACGAATTGCGTCAAGAATCGCCGGGAACGTCGCTTCCCCGTTCGTCAAAATCTCACTTGCTGTATGAACGTCCACCCCGCCCCCACCGAAGTTACGAATCGTGTTCGCAAGCTTCAAGTGATTCGTTGGCAATTCACTGACGGCAAGCGACCGGACTGGACGAATCGCTTGTTTCAGCAATTTCCGTTCGTCATGCGAACGACGATTCCGGCGGCGACGCCGTGGATTCCGACCGAACATCAACCAGATGATGACTCCGAGAATCGGTAAGAAAATTAGAACGAGGAACCAAGCGATCGTTGATTCCGCTGTCCGGTTCTCGATGAAGATGATCATGATGACGGCGAGCGGCACGACCGTCGCTGAAATCGTTAAGACATAAAATAAATAGCCGAGTTGATATAGTCCCCAAATGATGCCACCGGCGACTAAAAATACGAGTGCGAATTGTAAAATCCGGTTACGCACAGACCTTCCTCCTTCAATTAACATACCTTCACTAGTATTCTTTCCCCATTCACTATGAAAATATAACAAAAAAGAGAAACCGCAGGTACGGTTTCCCAAAAGATTGACCTCTTATAGAAAGTTTTCTTCGTACATCTCGCGACCAGGGATTGGATCATTCAGTGACGCCCAGTCCGTTTCGTGTTCCTGGACGAGACACGCATCGAATAGCGCTTCGAGCTTCTCTTGCTCCAGTTCGATGCCGATCAAGACGAGTTCGGTCCGTCGGTCCTCATCTGATGCAAAACGACCAGCATATTCCATGTTCGACGCATATCCTGCCTGATGGAACAATAGTGCCATCTCAGGACGTGTCGCAAGGAACAAGAATCCTTTCGCCCGGACGACTTCTTGCGGCCAATCTTCGATCAAGGCAAGCAAACGCTCAGGATGGAATGGCACGTCGCGTTTGTAGACGAATGAACTGATCCCGTATTCTTCCGTTTCCGGAAGATGTTCTTCGGCATTCAACTCGCGGATCCAACCGGCACTTGCTGCTGCTTGTTCGAAGTCAAATAGATCAACGTCTAATATCTCTGTCGGATCGACTTGACCATACGTCGTCTCAATCAGACGAGCCACTGGATTCAATGCCTTTAGATAGCCGATGACGGTATGGCGTTCTTCCGGTGTCAGGCGATCGACTTTATTTAAGACAATGATGTCCGCAAACTCGACTTGGTCGACGAGTAGATCGACGACTTCGCGCACGTCTGTCTCATCGACTGCCTGTCTGCGCTCGATCAACGACTCACCGGATTCGAAGTCCTTCAGGAAACGGTACCCATCGATGACCGTGACCATCGCATTGATTTTCGTGACTTGTGATAAGTCGATGGCACTGTCCAAATCTTCATACGTGAAGGTCTGGGCGACCGGAATCGGTTCCGAGATACCACTCGATTCGATGACGATCCCGTCAATATTGCCTTGGTCGACGAGGCGTTTGACTTCAAGCAACAGATCATCCCGCAATGTGCAGCAAATGCAGCCGTTCGAAAGCGTGACGAACGACTCTTCAGTCCGCGAGAATCCGCCTTGCTCAATCAATGCCGCGTCAATGTTGACCTCACTCATGTCGTTGACGATGATCGCAAGACGGCGCCCTTCGCGATTATGTAGCAAATGGTTCAATAGTGTCGTTTTACCGGATCCTAAGTAACCGGATAAAACGGTGATCGATATCGGTTGCATCATCATTCACCCTCCAAAACGTAATCGTTACGTTTTATAGGGTAACCGACTTTTTATCTGACGTCAATCGTAATGATTTCGATTTATTTTGTTCCCTAAAAAAAAGCCGATAAGCATCGACTCAAGGAGTAGACCGGGCTGACTCCAAAAAAATGACGCATCTTCTCACGCCCTTTCCTCAGGCGAGACACAAGCCAGTTTTCCTGCTTCCTTCAAGCAGGAAAGCGGGTCTTGTTCGTCTCTGACAGCGCATAATGCGCTTTTTCCTGTAGGAGTGGTGTGTGACGCGTCATTCTTTGTAGATACTGGCTTTAGAGTCAGCTCCGTCAGATATTCCGAAGCATAAGAAAAGAAACTTTTTTCCGCTCGGAATTTCTTTTTAGTGAAATACAAGCAGGAGCGACCTTGCAACGAAATGTACCGACGCGATGCTTGTTCCAGGAAAACGATTCGAGCGAAACGAAAAAGCGTAACCTTACTACTGACTTTGAATCGGTAAATCCCATGTCGAGCCAATCAAATCCGTGATCCGCTCCGCTGCCTCGTGTGAAAATCCCGCGATCGTGTAATGATTCGTATCTGCAATCACATGATACATTCCGTTCGGTAAACTGTCAGCGAACGCAGCGTGAGCCGCATTGATTTGTTCGGTCAATGCCGGGTTCAACCAACTTTCTGGCATACCACCCGCCCAGTTCGAAGCGGACAGGACGAGGACCGGCTGCGTCACGTCTTCGATCAACGAAAGAATCATCTGATTGTTCTCCTCGACCGTTCGCCATTCATCGAGCGTTCCCTGCCAATGCCCAGGTGCCGCAAAATGCTGCCACATCGGTAATTGATCGGCTTCCGGTAAGACACTGAACATCTTTTTGCCGAGACGATCAGGAATCATCCAGGCGATTGGTCGGACGTGACTAAGGAAATAGAGGAATCGATTCCACTCCTCTTGTGTTCGTTCGTACCAGTTCGGCAATGCCGCATCGACATCCGGGTGCGACGGATCAAGCAAGACGATGCCGCGTGTCTCGTCTGCAAACAGGCGTCCACTTGCAAGCGAGATATAAGCTCCGAGCGAGTGACCGATGAAGACATAGGGTCCTTCGACTTGAAGTATCCGTAAAACATCTGCCAACTCATCCGCTTGATGTGTAAAGAGTCGTTTGTTTTTGCCACGACTCGACCGCCCATAACCGAGACGCGAATATTCAAAGACCCGCCCCCGTTTCAATAATTCAGTTCGGAGCCAACCCCACTGATGCCGATTCGACATCATCCCGTGATCGAGGACGAATGTGACGTCCCCACTTCCCGTCAACCGGGTATCAAATCGACCGGCTGATGTTTCGACGATATATTCCATACACTATCCCTACTTCCATTCATTCAAATAACGAGATCTCTAGTTCGTACCCAAGGATGTTCAAGTAATCAAATAACTGGGATCGATGATGATAGAGATGCACGGCTGCTTCGATCGCCCAGCCGTTCATCGAGTCGGTAACCCCCCAGTACGTCGGACGCGTCAAAAATCCGATTGTGACTTTTTCTTGATAGACCCGAAAGGCTTGATTGATTCGCTCTGATAACTGATTGCACATGACCGGTTCCGCATAAAATGCCTGCATCGCTTCTGCCGTTGCTCCTTCTGCGAGCATTAAATCGGCTTCAAGCAATACAGCAAGATGGACGGCGACTTCACCGACGGTCCGCTTCCCGGGGATCGGTTGCGCGTTCCAGTCCTTTGCTTCGATCTTCTCAAACAAGACTTTCGACGTCTTTACACCAACACTGACATGGCGAATGAGAGCACGTTCCCAGTCAGTCATGCGCGTTCCCCCAAGTAATTGCGCGGAGTTCGAGTTCCTTGACGAACGCATCCTTGCCGGCGATATAGGCTTCGATATCGAGCGGATATGTTGTCGCTAATTGTTCCTTTAATGCTCCGTAAGCAGCGGCTTCTTCTGGATGGGTACGTAAGTAATCCCGGAAGACGAGATGACGCATGATTTCTGGATTTCCCGCCGCATAGAGATGGATGTGATGCGTCCGTTCGTCGCCGCCTTTTCGGTAATAGCGGCGTCCCGGCATGCCGAATTCACCCTTCGCTTCGTAACCGAGTGCTTCCATCGGTTCATCAAACTGCTCGATTCCCTCGAGCGCATCGACAACAGGCAGGATATCGATGATCGGTTTTGCCGCGAGTCCTGGAACTGATGTACTTCCCATATGATGGATTTGCTTAAGACGTACTCCGAACACCTCCCGTAATCGGTACGCTTCTCGCTCGTATTCACTCGCCCATTCTGATTGATACGGTAACACAATGACTTGTCGCATGATCGTCTCCCCCTCTCATCTCAGTATGCCAGTTTTTAGGGTAAAACAAAACGACCATCCGTTTTGGAGGTCGTTTTGCTACATATGATGTTAGAGAAGTGTTAGTCCTTTAGATAATCAAACAGTTTCGCAGGTCCACCGAGTCGGAGATCAGCGATGATATGCTGAGCATCGACGACCTTTCGAACAGGGAAGTCAGCGAGTGGTGCCATGACATGTTCAAACAATTGAAGCCGAGCCGGTCCACGATATGCTTCTTTAATCTCAAGATCCGTGATTTGACTGCGTGTCAGTTCAGAGATGATCAACTCGCCTTGATAACCGCGATGTTGTTTGAGCATGAACTGCGGCGCACCGACAATTGACTGTGCCTCTTCGACTGCCATCGGAACGTATTTGTATCCCATCGTCGCTTGTGCAACGCGGAGCGAATGATAGTCAAGCGTTCCAACGAGTACATCATTGTCGAGATACAATCGGGGTGAACCATACTTCTTCGGAAAAGCAGCTACTTCTCGACCAGAGGCGATCGCCGGCTGATTGTTGACATACATCGATAGGTAGAACTCACCGATTTCCCCTTGATACCGAACCGGAATGACTTGCCCGCACTCAAGATAACTCCCAAGACCTGTGCTATCTGGCATATTGATGATCTCGAACTTGATCTGATTGCTCAGCACCTCAAGCGGTTCCGGTACGACTGCTTGTAACGCTTCGATGTCCGTCTCATAGATGATGTTCAAGTATTCCCGATTCCGAAAGAAGATATCGACTGCCGGAAAGACCGGCGCATTGATCGGCGTCGAGACGACATTTTTTACATCTTCTTGTCTCATCTGAATTCCTCCTTTACGCATTCAATAATGTTTCAAAGCGTGCGACACTTGTTTCAAAATCAGGAACTGTCTTCGCTGCTTGCGCTTCTTCTACGATTTCTTGAATGAGTGAGTTGAACGGTGTTGCGATATCGTACGTCTTGCCGTACATCGTGACGATCCCATTGATGAAACGAATTTCAGTCGGTTGTCCTTTTTGTAAATCCTGCAACATACTCGCTTCTAAGTCGCGTGATCCGTGCATCAATCGTGGTACAGTGATCAATTTTTCATCGATATCGTCTAATGTCGCATAGGCTGCCGGCTCAAACGTACTCATCATTGCGAATGTGATGCCGTGGGCGTGACCGACCTCAACAACTTCCTGCATTGTATGGATTGCTGCCCGTAACAAGACAGGATGATCGAGAACGTCGCCGTACGTACCGTTACACGCAGCGGATAAACCACTGAACGTACTATTGATGACGAGTTTTGACCATTTCGTTCCTGGTAGATTATCAGAGATTTCTGTCCCACCGATGTGATCAAGGATTTCCTTCAGTTGGACGATCCGATCCGTCTTCTTCCCGTCCAGTTCACCGATTTGCATCGCATACGTCTTGAAATGTTCGTGATCTGATGTCAGGCGTGACTCACCTGGTCCGACGTATGTCGCTCCGAACTCGACGGATCCCGCAATGATACGTTCGCTTGGAATCTGTTGTTGAATGAACTCTTCCGGTACACCGTTTTGCAAGGAGACGAGAATGCCGTCTTCCTTCAAGATCGTCCGCACTTTCGCGAGGACCGGTTCATTGTAGACCTGCTTCGTCAGCAATAATATGATATCGTACGTCTCTGTGATGTCATCCGGATGAATGGCATGAACAGCTTGCGTTAAATCCGGACCAATGACGTGTGCCCCTGTTGTGTTCAGCGCCTCGATATGTGCGCGGTTCGTATCAATCAAATCGACATCCGCATACTGTTGACTTAGATAAGCTCCCATGATGGTTCCAAGGGATCCTGCTCCGTAAATTCCGATTTTCATTTCTATCACCTCTGGAATATACGGTATACTAGTTTCATCATAAACAGAAATATATATAATTATATGTTTTGATAACCTATAGGTTATGTCAGGAGGATCTCATGGAGCTCTTACATTTAAATTATTTTCGTCACGTCGCTGAGGAATTGAACGTGACGCGTGCTGCCGAACGATTATTCATCAGTCAACCTGCCCTCAGTACGACGATCAAGAAACTCGAGCGTGAATTGAACACGACATTATTTCATCGAAAAGGTAGAACGATCAGTTTGACTGACAATGGTCGACTGTTACTTCAGTCGGTCGAAAAAATCGAACACGAGTTGACACGTGTTCAGGAACGAATGGTACGAAACGATGCATCAACGGAAACACCACTCAGTCTTGCCAGTTCACATGGTCGCTTCATCCAATTGATTCTACGGGAGTTTCTTCTTCCACAAACTGCTCCATTGTTCAACTCGGACATCCTCTCGAACCGTGAAATCCTGAGCGGTCTCCTTCATCAAGAATTCCATTTCTCAATCAGCTTCATGGAACTCAAACATCCGCTCATTACGAGTGAACCGATCGTGGAAGAAGATATTGTCATCACGTATCCAGCTTCTTATTCAGAGAAAGAAGCAATTAAGATGCTCTATGCGGATGAAACCGAAACTGCCTTTTTGTTCCCGTCCCACAATAAGGACTACAACCGCTTCATCCAATTGAAGATGGCGGAACTGAATATCTATGCCGATACCACGCACTACATCGATGACGTCTCACTTCAGCTCGCCTTACGCCAGCAACGGTATTACAGCTTTGTTCCTGTTTCCGTCTGTCGCGAGATGGGGCTTCCCTTCATTACGGACGATGTATTTACAGTAAAGTCACGACTCTACATGTCGCATGCGACGAATCAATTGACGGTCGAACAAGCAATCATGTACGAACGCATTAAACTGTTTCTACTTTCGCAACGCGCATATCTAATCAAATAAAAACGGATGCCTGCATATTGAACTGCCCCATAAAA
>NZ_DFQK01000002.1:25482-31985 GCF_002377745.1 Exiguobacterium sp. UBA3491 | reverse complement strand
AGTTATGTCCCAGCCTCTTTCTTTATGTAAACATTAATTCATATGAAGTAAACGAAAAAAGTACATTCATCACTTATTTTTTAAAGAGTTTCTTAGCTAACTTCCATACGACATAGACGATTGCGCCAATGATCAGAAGATTCATCAGTGCACCGAAAATCATGAATTGTCCCACGATTTGACCACCTTTACATACTACTTAGCATTTTATTTACGTTTTCGTTTAGAGAACCTCAAGCGGATAAAGAATAACGCCATCAGCACGATAGCGATGTTCACGGCTAAGGTTAACCGTTCATTTTCAATTACTCGACCATTCAAAAGATTCAAGATGATAACAATCAACATAAATGACAATAAAAAGTATTTTATGGATTTTTATCATGAGTGACTTCCTTTTTTTTGTGTTCTTGTATTAGTTTATACATATCGACATTTTAAAAACAAGGAGAATGTCTAATACGAAGAATGACACAGAAACGATTCTCAGGAGTGATGAAATGAAACGAACCTTTATATCGATTATGTTATTGATGATTCTAGGAGTCGGCATCATCGGTGCTTCAGCCTATAAGTCATTGTACTATGATGAAAAACAAGAGGTCACTCAATCAATCAATCAATCAATCACTATCTGAAGCGACATGATTATATGACACACGTGAAGAACAAAGAAATTCGCTATGATACGAGCACAGGTGAATTCTTCGCACGCATCGTGTTCGAAGATGAACCGAATAATGAATATGAGATTTATCAATCGGGATCGAGTCATATTGACGTCACGGGATATAAAGACGGCGTACAGATTACGAACAAACAAGAAGGACGGTATATTTCAAAGGATTGACAACACGTTAAATCCATTGAAGAAACGAGGTGATAGAATGAAAAACATGATCTTTTTAGGAAGCGTCGTTGCTCTACTAACGGTACTTTTTTCGCTTCATTACGGAGTACATCTTATCGATGATACAACGCTTAAAATATCTCTGTTGATTTCGCTAATCGTTGTATTGATTGCGCGGAAGAAATGGAAGATTACGTTTACTACAGCGGAATGATCTTGAGAGTGTATGAAGGATTGGGAGAGATAAAGGATGAATGAGAATGAATTCTTTGACTGGAAAATCAGCTTGGATGATGAACTATATGCCGTCATTGATGAGAAGGCGAGAAAAATGGTAGTGATGGGGGACTTCATCGAACTGACTGCGGTCTTGTGGTTGGATCGAAATGATGTCCTTCAGTTAAAGCCGACATGGGATTGTGTCATATCCATCGATGATGCTGCAAAACAAATTACGATTCGCTCGGCAGAATCACTGAACATGAAAGAAGAATGTTAAGAGGTACATAAATCGAGTTCATTCGTGCGATCGCTGAATGGGCTCGATTGTTATTTAAAGTACGATATCTACTTTAATTCATGTTGAACGGAGCCAGTCACTTCAACATGATGCTGGTCGTATACAGTCGTCAGTACATGATCTTCAACGATTTCATAGTTGTATATATAGTCCGGTTCATTCGTGTATTTAACTTCCAACACATATCTTCCGGTCTTCGACTCAAAGATCGTTTCTTTTTTTGAAATATCTTGGTCGTATCCTGATTTAACTAACATTCGTTCAATCTTGATTTCAGTCATCGTTTTAGAAACGAAGAGGTAAGTCGGATAGGCAGCTACCAAGATGACGAGAACGATAAGAGTATAGATCAGCGAGCGTACTTCTTTTTTTCATGCAATCACATCCGTTCCGATGAAATGAATAGAGAAGCTAGGTATTCTATATTGCAGATGAGGAGAGATATGTGATGAGAAAAAACAAAGACGAGATACCGTACTATATGAGGAACGTTCCGTTCTTCTTCCTAACGGCACTCCTCGCACCCGTCGCGGTACTACTTGTCCTGCTCAATTGGGATAAGCTCTCTACACAAATGAGAAATAACCATTTAACGTTTTCAATCCTAATGACCATGTTATATATTTCAAAAGTACTGCCTGACGGCTTATTTAAAATCATATTCGCGGTTTTTACGTGGACGTTAATTCTATTCGTGACATACATCTACTTCGGTGGCGGTAGAAAAGGAGGGACATCATGAGTAAATATCATCTGTCGAGCATTCGCTTAATCCTGATTGTCGTCATCACGTCGTCAATCTTGTATTTCGGCTTAGACTGGGAACTCGGGTATGGCATTATCTGGTTGATTGGTTTAGTAGGATTTACGATTTATCGCAACTTTGAGGCTGCTCGGAACGAGAAAATCGAAGCGCAGACGAAGAACGATTGATTTCATTTGAAGTCCATCGTTCTTTTTAAATATGACCCCACCGAACTAAATCGTCGAGATAATCACGATATGATTCTTCGACTTCTTCTGTCAGCTCTCTGGCTCGAATGACGAGGTTTTTTACGACAGGATCGGCAAAATGTGCACCACCGACGAGAGCATATAAGTAAGAGCCGATTACTTCGGATTGATTCCTAACCAAGAATCCAGTGATATATGTACCGTCAAGGCTCTCTAAGACGATATCAATTCGGCGTCCTTCCATCTCATCGAGAATCAATTGATTGTAATCTGCTTCTTTCTGATTAGCATATCGGTATCGTCGATTTTTCCTTTTATTATCTTGTATCTCCCACTCGAAATCGTCTAATTCACTAGGCGTAAAAAGCGAATTCAAGAGGTCACCGTCATCAATCTTCAAGCAGCAAAAGATGGCATCGTATTCGAGTTGATCATCATTCACTAAATCCGAGATGTCGTCTTTCGGTATTTCGATTGCATTATATCGCCGGAATACGCGCTCGATGACCGTTTCTTTTTTTAACGTCAACTGTTGCTTTCGGTGTTAGAACTTGTGAGATGCTTTTTCATAATCCATGCTGTTTCCCCCTGTCCGTATCAAATGCCATATCCCTAGTGTAACAGCTATAGTTCTTAAAAGTGAGTGAGTCTGACCATACCTCAGTAATAAAGGATTGTTCTTTTTTTTGAATGAAACTATAAAAAAGATCAATTGATGACGATAGATAGGTACAGAATGTTCATATATGAAACTGTCATAGAACATGATTGACACATAGAAGGAGTTAATGACACCATGAATGAAACCTTACCGAGACCATTGCGCTCACCAGCAATCTTATCGAGCCTTGAATCAAACGTCGCGATGGTCTGTTTTGATCGCCAACGACGGGTCATCGACGTTAACGACTTGTTTGCGAAAACGATGAAGTATAAGCGGGATGAGATGATTGGCTTACAGCACCATACGTTTTGTACACCAGAATTCGCGAACAGCCGTGAGTATCAGGACTTTTGGACACGCCTGTTTTCGGGCTTCAGTACAGCGGATAAAATCAAGCGCGTTGATGCTCGTGGTGATATTTTATGGCTTGAAGCCACTTACATGCCAATCTTTGAGGGAGAAGAAGTCGTCGGCGTCGTCAAGATCGCGAGTAACATCACGGACCGGATCGACCGTGTACAAGGATATGCGAAAAGCTTCCAGACACTCGCTGAAGGACTGAATCTGCAGTCGATTCAAGGCTCTAAAGAGGGCAATCAACTTCAAGAGACGATGCACACAATCGCAAGTGAAACGGCTGAGAACCAGCAGACGTTCGAAACATTATATGCCCAAGCGATCGAGATCACGAAGATTGCTGATACGATCAAGGAGATCGCAGCCCGAACGAACCTGTTGTCGCTGAACGCGGCAATCGAAGCGGCACGTGCTGGAGAACATGGCAAAGGGTTCACCGTCGTTGCGAGTGAAGTCAAAAATTTATCGGATTTAGTCGGCAGTGCAGTCGTCGAGGTACGGACGAATACGGAAACGATGAACCGTCAAATCATGGCGATGATGAAAAAGATTGAAGCGTCCCATCTCGAAGTCGCGTCAAGCCTTGCGACAGTAAAGGAAACGATGCAACGTTTTACCGCGATCGAAGAGGTCGCACATCAACTCGAGCAACAAACGGAAGACTTTCGGTCGTTTATTTGAGAAGAATACAAAGAGAGCGATGGCGAGAAGTCATCGCTTTTTTTGTATAGTCAGATTAGTCGTTTTGGAAGAGTACAGGCGTGGGATATAACACGTGAGCCCATTGACCGCAGAACGGAGGCACGTTATAATTCAAATAGACGTTTGAATGTAAGGTAAAAGGAGGCAACGTCATGGCACATGATCATCATCACCACCATCATCATACCGACAATAAAAAGGTACTGGGCCTGTCGTTCCTGATCATCACCGCGTTCATGATCGTCGAGGTCATCGGCGGGATTTGGACGAACAGTTTGGCATTGTTATCAGACGCCGGGCACATGTTAAGTGATTCGATTTCACTTGCGATTGCCCTGTTAGCCTTCCAGTTCTCGAGTCAAGCACCGGATGCGAACAAGACGTTCGGTTCAAAACGCTTTGAAATCTTAGCCGCAATCCTAAATGGCGTGACGCTGATTGTCATCGCTCTCTATATTTTCATTGAAGCCATTCAACGCTTCATCGATCCACCCGCTGTCGCAACGACGGGGATGCTGATCATTAGTGTCCTCGGGTTGCTCGTCAACATTTTAGTTGCCTGGATCATGACACGCGGCGGTGGGCACGAACATAACCTCAACATGCGCGGTGCGTATCTGCACGTCTTAAGCGACATGCTCGGATCGGTCGGTGCGATTGTAGCCGCCTTGCTGATCCTGTTCTTCGGTTGGGGATGGGCGGATCCACTTGCGAGTATCATCGTAGCGATCCTCGTCTTACGGAGTGGTTATTACGTGACGAAGGCGTCCGTACACGTCTTAATGGAAGGAACGCCGAGTGATGTCGACATTGATGAGGTCGTTTCGACAATTCAGACGAACGAAGCCGTTCTCGGATTACATGATCTACACATCTGGTCGATCACGAGTGGTTATAACGCGTTATCGTGTCACGTCGTCGTCAAGGAGGACATGACCGTACGGGAGTCAGAATCGATTCGCGAACAGATTGATCACGATTTGAAACACGTCGGGATTAACCACGCGACCATCCAGGTCGAGACGGATCAACATGCACATGGCAATACGTTGTATTGTGACGGCAAACACGAATCGCATATGCATTAAAAAACGAGCACACGTCCAAAGTCGGACATGTGCTCGTTTGCTTATGCTCAAATGATCGGCACCGTTGGTAGAAACAGCGTCGCGAACAGACTGATACTCAAGAACATCGAGTATCCGAAAAAGGTCGTTTTGGCATTTCCAGCAGCTCGGTTACCTAAGTACATGAAAAAGACGATGGATAAGAACGTCAAACCCGTCAATACGGACGAGTGGTGTTGATCCGGCGAAGGAGCAAGCGACTGGACAAGATGCGCGAGACCAAGCGGCAGGACAATCAAAAGAAAGTAGTAGCCTAGACGTGCCTCAGACGGGACGTCGACCTGTTCCTGTTCGGTTTCATAGTCATAACGCGTTTGCGTTTTCATGGATCTTCACCTCCCTATGCGTTTTAGTATAGCGAATGAACATGTCGGCTCTGTTACAGATGGGTAAGAATGCCTTAACAGACGATGACGATGTGATGACGAAAAAAGAATGGGCAGCAATTGAGAAAAATTGTAAGATGAACAAGAAGTCGTTTTAGGAAAGGAATAAAGCATCATGTCACGTGCGTTTCGTTTTATGTATGTCTCCGATTTGTTATCGACTGTCGGGACGAGTTTTGTTTATATTGCGATTTACTGGTTGAGCGCGGAACAGATAAGTGCTTTCGGTGTCGCCTTGCTTGCAACAAGTGTCTTTTTGATTCGTTTTCTCGTCTCAACGTTCGTTGGACCGTGGATTGACCGTTTCGTCAGCGCATCGTTGTATCAAACGTCCTTACTCATTCGCTTGTTAGCGCTTGGTATTACGTTAGCGGGAATCGATCTGACAGACGTCGTCTTACCGTGGGTACTTTGCTTGCTCGTCGTTCAGACCATCTTACAAATCGTCGGCGGTAATGCTGTCTTCACGTGGGTCGTTGATCTAGTCGAAGATGACCAATTGCCGCAAGCGAATGCCTATCTCGCGACAATCGAACGGATCGGGACGTTAAGCGGATTCTTACTCGGTGGGATGATGATTGCCCACTTCTCGATGGCGAGTATCTTGTGGCTCGATCTGGGACTGCATCTCGCCGCCTGGTTACTCGTCCGACACATGACGGGACAAGACGCAGAAGGAGCGCGTGTCGGATCGTACCGCGAAGCGTTGCTCGAAGGGGTTCATTACGTCGCGCGTGACGGTCTCTTAAAATGGATCCTTGGTTGTGCGATCCTTGCGAACTGGATGATCACACCGATGAATACCTTACTTGCACCATATGCCAAGAACGTCTTATCGGGAAATGCCCAGACGTTTTCTGCACTCGAACTAGCGACGGTGATCGGGGGGATCACGATGTCGCTCCTATACGGCAAGTGGGGCGTCTCCGTACGGCAGGATAAG